>JBBKXU010000236.1:0-6719 GCA_037969645.1 Ferruginibacter sp.
CTCATCCTGAGGACGCAAAGCAGCTGCGATCTCTTTTACAAAATCATCTCTTAAAAAACGGGTAGGGCCATAACCATGCGGCTGGAACCAGGCTACAACCTTTTCTGCCACTGGCTGGCATGCTTTTATTGCTGAAGCGCATTTTACGGGATTGTGTGCATAGTCATCAATTACCCAAACGCCATTTTTTTGTCCTAATACCTGGTTGCGGCGGTAAATGCCTTCATAGTTTTTTAGGGCAACTGCGCAGATTGCTAAGTCAACACCAATTTGATTGGCTACGGCAACAGCAGCGAGTGCGTTTTCCATGTTGTGGTGGCCGATGCTGTTAATTGTGAATTGTGAACCTGCCTGTCCGGCAGGCAGGTTATGAATTGTGAATGAAATACAGAATCCATCCTGTTTAAAGGCTTTTGCGATATAGTCAGCTTCTGAGTTTTCATCTGAAGCAAAATCATATTTATTATTTTGCGAAAGCTGTTTGGCTAGTGCATTGGATTGATTAACGATGAATTTTTTGCTATTGTTTTTGAATGTGCCGAAAATGTCCATCAGTTCATCAATTTCCTGGTGGTCTTTATCAATGTTTAATAACAATCCAATTTCGGGATGATACTGAACAATGCTGCCGTCGCTTTCATCTGCCTCAATCACCAGCCACTCCCCTTTTCCAACTTTGGCGTTGCCAATTTTACCTTCTTTGATAATGCTTACCAATCCTGCCCCGCTAATGATGCTGGGCTCCATACCTGCCTGTTCTAAAATATCAAATAACATAGCACTGGTAGTGCTTTTACCAGAGGTGCCACCTACCGCTATAGTCTTTTTACTTTTAGCTATCATGGCCAGCAGCTCACTTCTTTTTAGAATGGGGATGTTGAGTTGTTTTGCTTTCTGTACTTCTGCAACCGTATCTTCAATGGCAGTAGAAACTACTACCAGATCGGTTTCAGCAGTAATGCCTTCGCCATTCTGTAAAAAACATTGTATACTTTCGGCTTCTAATTTTTCTTTGATTTCGTTATACTCGCCTTCTTTAAAATAGCGGTCGCTGCCGCTTACTTTTTTCTCAACACCGGCCAGGTACTGTGCAATAGCGCTCATACCTACACCGGCCACGCCTATAAAAAATATATTTTTAAAATCGTTGATTCCTTTAATCATGTTACGTTAAGATTTTTACCTGGATGCAATGTTCTGTAGGCAATGAATGCGGCCGTTGCCATTAAAACCGAAGCCAATAAGAACGGAGCTCCGGGTAAATGAAAGGGCGCATTACTATGTGTAAAATAAAAGAATAAATTATTCATCAGCACCGGGCCAAATATTGCTGCAAGACTCATGAGTGCCGTGATGGTGCCTTGCAACTCGCCCTGCACATTTTTAGGTACCTGGCCGGCCATAACCGATTGTAACGCCGGCTGCGCTATCCCTCCAAGGCAATAAGGAACTAAAAACACAAACATCATCCAGCTTTGAGTAGCCAAACCAAACAGTAACATACCTAATGCATACAACGCCAGACCTGTGTACAAAGTTCTTTCGTTACCCAGTCGTGGGTTTACAATTCTAGTTAGTCCGCCCTGTACAGATGCTACCAAAACACCTACAACAGCTAACGATATACCCACCATTTTTTCATCCCAATCAAATCGATACATGGTAAAATAACTCCAGTTACTCATGATGGCGTGGGCACCTAAGTACACCAGAAAAATAGAAACTGACAATCCACTAATGGCAGGATACTTTTTCAAAGTCAATAAAGACTTTCCGGGAATCACACGTTTCCAGTCAAACGGCCGGCGATTTTCGATGCTTAATGATTCGGGCAAAATAAAATAACCATACACCCAGTTTATCAATGCCAATGCAGCCGCTGCGTAAAACGGTACACGATGACCAAGATCACCAAGCAACCCTCCAATCATGGGTCCGATGATAAAACCCAAGCCAAATGCAGCTCCTATCATGCCAAAATTCTTTGCCCGGTTTTCAGGTGTACTCACATCGGCAATATAGGCGGCTCCGGTTGTCATACTGGCTCCTGCAATTCCGGCAATAATTCTTCCGGCGAAAAGCCAGCCATAGGTTGGTGCAAAAGCCATAAACAAATAATCTATGCCAAAACAAAACAGAGAGAATAACAGCACCGGCCTGCGGCCATACTTATCACTTAGGTTACCAATAATAGGCGCACAAATAAACTGCATTACTGCATAGGAAAACATGAGCAAACTGCCGTACGTAGATGCAGTACTGATATCTACCTGTTTTAACTCAGATATAAGCGACGGCATTACCGGAATGATAATACCAAAGCCGATAACATCGATTAAAAGTGTAATGAAAATGAAGCCAACGGCTGCGTTAGATTTTGATGCCATTTTGGAGAATACAATTATGGATGCAAATGTAATTAATTAGTGGCTGATGGTGGTGCCACTTATTTTGAATGTTGAATGCCGTTGTCTATATTTATTATTCAATTCATTTTTATTGTATGCCAAAAACATTCTGTTTTAAAGGGATTATTCTTATTGCCGGACTGGGTTGTTTGCTGACAGGTTGCTCAAAGTATGATGAACGCTCAGCATTGGCTCCTGCTCTTTATTTTGAAAAGGATAACAAAAGCATTGTATTTACAATCGTTAAATACGGCAAAACAGTTTCTTATGAGCAAGATGGCGGAATTATAACCAAACAACTAAGCACCAGTTATTTTATTCAAAGCAATGACGCCCTGACAGGCGAATTAATTGCCAATAAAAAAATAATTCACAACAGCAAAGTTAAGTTTTACCCGATAACCTGCCTGGGACAGAGCAATGGCAAAGCCTGGGTTTTTATGGGTGAATTACAGGCATATGACCCATTTACGCTTGAAAAATTTGCAGACAAAGAAATCATAGAATATAAAAATCCACAGCTAACAGGTAAAATGCCGAATGAAAAAAGATATTACGAATACAACAACACCGACAATGAAATTATGATAACAGCAACCGATGGTATTAAATATTCCCTTTCAACTTTAAGTTTGCTGGCCACGGTTATTAGCGAAGATGATGGCATATCGGAATTAAGTGCCAATAGAAACAGGCAAAGACAAATAGAAAATTTGAACAGCGGCAGCAAAAGTTACACATCGATTTGTACAGCGTCTGATACCTTTAACGGTAAATGGTATGGATTATTAAGCAGTGCTGATTTAGAGAAACCAGATAACCGTTTGAGATACCGATCAGTTTACAATGAAACTGCAAGAAACCAATTGTACCATGCCGCTACATTTTTAAAAGATTCATCCAAAAAATCTGCAGAGATAGAAATTGCAGATCCCCAAAAAATAAATGACGCATTTTATTTGCAAGGCGGGTTTTTACTAAACAAAACCAATGCCCTGCCCATTCATATAAAAAATGAAGATGGATTTATCATTTGCAGCCGTGAAAAAGTAGGCAACAAGGGCAATATTATACTCACCCGCATTAACCTGAAAGGCAATGCCAAATGGAGTTTTAATACCAATCTAACAGAATTTATTGACTGGATGTATACAGGCAACAGTTTAATTATTTTTGGAAATGATAACTCCGATATTTCTTCGAGTGAGGCAAACTTGCTGATTATTATCGACCTTCAAAACGGCAAAACAGTAAAGCACGATTATTTTGCCAATGCTATGCGTACAGACTAGTTTATTTTATATAGGCGCCATAAAAAAAGAGCTCATTGCTGAGCTCTATATAAAAAGTTGGTTATTTAAAAATTACCATCTTCCACCACCACCGCCACCGCGGTTGTTACCATAACCGCCACGGTTTCCACCGCCGCCGCCAGTTCTTTCTTCTCTTTCTTTTGCTACAGAAACAGACATTGCACGTCCTTCAACTTCTTTGTTGTTAAGGCCAAGCATTGCATCTTTTCCTTCATCTTCAGAAGGCATTTCAACAAAACCAAAACCACGTGATCTTCCGGTCTCTCTGTCAGTAATAACTTTAGCTGAAGAAACTTCACCAAAAGTTGAGAATAATTCGCTTAACTCAGCATCGCTGGTGTTAAAGCTCAAATTTGAAACATAAATGTTCATAAAACTTAATAATTAATATAAAATAAATAAAATACCTGTGGTATCAATGAAGGAAGCAAACTAAAAGACGAGAAAACTGTTACGGGGAGAAATCTTTGTAAAAATCGTATCTATCTGTACTGTGTGCTCACAGCAATAATGTCACGGCGCAAAATTACGTTATCTTATTAAGACTAACTAATAAATATTCAAATAAGGCAAATTAAGTAAAAAAGCCTTCATCACAGGATAACCCACTTGCACATGATTTTTCATTAGCTGTGATGAAGGTATATTATTGCATCAGGCTGCGGTTTTATTTCCCATGCCCAATACCAAACCAATTACCGCACCAGAAATGGCGAACATAATTGTTGAACCCGCCACATCTGCTGCCATTGCCATTTTGCTGGTGGCCGTGGTAGTAGCATACCAAATACAATTGCTACCAACAGATAATAGTAATCCCAGTACTGCGCCATTAATAAACCCACTACCCAGTGAATTAATATTGCCTTTTATAAATACCCAGGCAAACAAAAATCCCATAGCAAGATTACCAATGATCAAATACATAAAGTCAGGTTCCGGTTTACCTATATTACCAGCTAGTCCGGGATGGTTATTAAAAAAATCCATCAGCAACATTCCAAAAATTACCCAGCCCAATAAAAAGGTTGTAACAGCACCGGCGACTCCGCCAAGAAGCAGTTTTTTGATGTCCATAAGTTTTGTTTTTGATGAGAAGATGATTGAACAGCAAACAAAATAGTACTTAGTACAGCAAAATGCAAGCTACTGTGCTTAATTATATCCACAGAATTAACTGTACACTGTTGGTAAGTGCAATTAAACAGTAGTACAATAAATAATACGATTTTACTTCTTTGAGAAAGATTTATCTATCTGACGGCCAAAAAAATACCCAGATACAGCGCCAATTATACCTCCAATTGCCAGCCAAAGTGGCCACAGCGGTTTGGAGCCTCCGGCGAAATAAGCTATACCAATACCTATTAACGCAAAGAAAACAATACCAATTGAAACTGCGCTTCGGTTTTTCTTTGATTTTACTGCATTTGCTGGTGGCTGATAATTGTGGTTTTTTCTCTTCTTAGATCTTGGCATAAATTTTATTTTGAATTTACGAACATTTTGGCAGATAATCAGCAACAGAAACAGATTTTTTTTTAGTACAATGTTTCTAATTCCCGTACATATTCATATTGCAGGTCTTCATGCATTGTGGCTATTGTTTTGCCAATTTTTTTAAGTTGATTTTGATACATGTTATGAATTACCGGATTTTTTTCTATTGGTATACCGGAATCTTTTAGCGTACCACAAAAAAATAACAGGAGCTTTACTTCAACTTCGGCCGAGCCGGTGTAGCGTATATATTTATTCAACAATCTGAGTATTTTTCTTAGACTTTTCTTAACAAAGTATAGGCTTGAGGTATTGATCTCTTCAAACTGTAGTTTCATTTCTGTTTTAATATTTTCAACATAAGCCTGTTCGTCAAACGCCTCAAATAAAAGATAAGTCAGCAGTTCCTTATTTTCTTTTTTGAATTTTGCCAGGCGTACACATAGATCAACTAAATGCTCAGGTGCTGTATTAGCCAATTCTAGTTTTAGTTCATGAACCGATGCTGCTTTCATGCAGCAAAATTAAGTAGTTTTTAAACGGGCAAAGGATGGAAATAAAAAAACCCTCATTACTGAAGGTTTTTCATAGTTTCTCTCATGCTGAACATGACAGGTAATCATAGGGATTGGGATATTTTAAACGGGTTTTGGATTTTTAACAGTGTAAAGGTGCAGGTTTCAATTTTTACTTTTTGTAGGCTGTTGATTCAAAATCAGGTAGAATTCGTTCTAACCGATACCGTAATCTTCTACAGACCAATATGTGCATAGAGCAGCAGCCGTATTTCTAGGAAAGTGATCTAACAGTTTTGCCAATCAAAAGCCCATTGTGATAAACTTCCATAGTGTAGTTACCCTTAGTTAAAGTTGCGGTCTTCAAAGAAAAAAGCAGGCGTTTGGCTTCTCCTCTGGTATAATTAAAACTGAATTTATAAGAATAAATCTTTTTCCCCTCAGGGGTATTAAACGTACCCGAATCCCATCCGGAAGTCTTTAGCACTCTGCCATCGGGCATTAAAACCACTACCATCATTTCGGCATTGGTGAGTTGGCTGTTAAAGTTCGTTACGATAAAAGAGCCATTAAATTTATCTGTTTTTTCGGCTGAGGAAGTTTCTGTCTCTTTTTCTTCGGTATTTATCAATGCGGTAAGTTTCATATCCGAAGCTGTAAATGCCGAAAAATTAGTCGTATTTTTTTCTTCGGTATTATATTTTACGGCAACGGCCGCAGGGCTTGTATTCTTATCGGCATTCTTTTCACCACTTTTTATTTGAGTAAGCACTTCATTTAATTTACTATTCTCCTCGTCTACAACCCTATTTTTTATTTTTAAATCTGCCGCTTTTGCCTGTAGCTCCGTAATTTTTTGTTTGGCAATAGTAAAGTTATTGTTGGTATTTCTATTTTTTAAAATGGTTGCTATTTCAGTTCTCAGCCGGTAAAATTCTGCCAGTTTAATATCTAACTCGGCCTGTAAGGAATCGGAATGAGTA
>JBBKXU010000237.1:0-7045 GCA_037969645.1 Ferruginibacter sp.
ATAAGCACAGAGACACGCTGAGCTATGGTCAACGAATTGCAGATACTGTGGCAAATGGCATGGGATCCTGGAAATTTATCATCATACAAACCATCTTTGTCATAGTGTGGATGAGTTTAAATGTTGTAGGTTTTATACGCCATTGGGATGCTTATCCATTCATTTTACTGAATTTGATCTTTTCAACTCAAGCTGCGTACGCTGCCCCTATCATTATGATGGCGCAAAACAGGCAAAGTGAGCGGGACCGCCTCCAGGCACAGGCAGATTATGACACCAATGTAGAGGCCAAACTGGAAATTGAATCTTTACAAATACAGCTCAATAAAATTGAAACAGAAAAATTAGATAAGATAATTATCATGCTGGAGGAAATGAAAAAGGGCAATACCTGACGACGGTCATCGGACGACGGACAACAGACAACAGACGATTGACCGCTAACCATTGACCAATGACTTAATGACCAATGACTTTCTATTAGTAATCTTTCTTTTGTAAATTTGCCTTTCAAAACAAAAATAATGAGCGAAGAAAAAAGCCTCAATTTTATTGAGGAAATAATTGAAGACGACCTGAAGAACGGAAAATACAAATCTATACTCACCCGTTTTCCTCCCGAGCCCAATGGCTATCTGCATATTGGTCACGCCAAAGCTATTTGCTTAAATTTTGGTCTGGGATTAAAATATGGTGGCAAAACAAATCTACGCTTTGATGATACCAACCCCGTTACTGAGGAAACTGAGTATGTAGACAGTATTAAAGACGATATACGTTGGCTGGGTTTTAACTGGGCGGAGGAATTATACACGTCAGATTATTTTGATACGCTGTATAATTACGCAGTTGATTTAATAAATAAAGGCCTTGCTTATGTAGATGATTCAACTGCCGAGGAAATTGCCAACATGAAAGGCACGCCAACAGAAACCGGCAGGGACAATCAATACAGAAGCAGAAGCATTGAAGAAAACCTTAGCCTATTTACCGACATGAAAGCCGGAAAATATAAAGACGGAGAAAAAGTATTACGTGCAAAAATTGATATGGCTCATACAAATATGCTGATGAGAGACCCTATCATTTACCGCATAAAACATGCACACCATCACCGTAGTGGTAATGAATGGTGCATTTACCCCATGTACGATTTTGCACATGGCCAAAGCGACAGCATTGAAAATATTACGCATTCTATTTGCACATTAGAATTTATACCTCACCGTGAATTGTACGACTGGTTGATTGAAAAACTCGAAATATTCCCATCGCATCAATATGAATTTGCCAGATTGAATATGACTTATACCGTAATGAGTAAAAGGAAATTGTTAGAACTGGTAAATGATAAACACGTTAGTGGCTGGGATGATCCACGAATGCCGACGCTAAGCGCTTTTCGCCGAAAAGGATACACGCCCGAAAGCATACGCACCTTTTGCGATAAGATCGGCGTTGCCAAAAGAGAAAATTTTATTGATCTGAGCTTGCTGGAATTTTGTTTACGGGAAGATCTGAATCAAAAAGCTCTTAGGGTAATGGCAGTGCTTGATCCTGTAAAATTAATAATTGATAATTTCGAAGAAGGGATAACCGAAAACCTGGTAAGTGAGAATGGCCCCGATGAAACTTTGGGAAAAAGAAACCTGCCCTTTAGTAAAGTACTCTGGATAGAAAGAGAAGATTTTATGGAAGAACCTGCAAAAAAATGGTTTCGACTTGCACCGGGTAGCATGGCACGCTTAAAGAGCGCTTACATTGTTAAATGCGAAAGTTTTGTAAAAGATGCTGACGGAATAGTAACTGAAATTCATTGCAGCTATATCCCCGAAAGCCGTAGTGGCAGCGACACAAGTGGCATAAGCGTAAAAGGCGTTATACATTGGGTTAGTGCTGCACATGCGGTAACTGCAGAAGTTCGTTTGTACGACCGTTTATTTACTTCCGAGAATCCATTAGGCGAAGAAGGAGATTTTAAAGACACGATTAATCCCGATTCTTTACAAATAATCACAAATGCTGTTGTTGAGCCATCACTAATGGAAGCAACCGCAGAAAGTCGTTATCAATTTATTCGTAAAGGATATTTTTGTTTGGATAAAGACTCTACTGCTGATAACCTTGTTTTTAACCGAACAGTTACTCTAAAAGATGCCTGGGCGAAGGAGGTAAAGAAAAATTAAGCTGAAGCGATTATCTGTCGTCTCAATTATTTTTGCCCGGCAAGTTTTAGCTTAGGAAAACCTGAAGCTATCAACATGACAACGGCACAGCCAACCATCAGGTATAAACCAGATAATTTTTGCGGACAGTAATTATTATAACAAGAACCAAACAGAATGAAAGTTTTAACAGCATAAGCTACATTAAGTGCCGTAATAAACAGGTTGGTTCTTTTGGCCCAAACCTTTGGCAACAGCATCAACAACAATGAAAAGGCTCCAAAAAACAACAAAAATTTGCCAGGCTTACCATATTCGTTTTGAAAACTGTAAAAACCGTTAAACGTCTGGTTAATATCGGCATAATACACCCAAGGCAAAAAGCAGGATACAATCAATGTAGCGCAAGCGGCAATTCCAATCAAGTGCAGGTATTTTACAAACATATATCTTAAATAAAAACGTCATTGCAATCAAAGTGACCAAGTCCACCCTCTGCAATGACGTAACTAAAGTTTGAGGTCCCGACCGGATTCGAACCGGTGTAGAAGCTTTTGCAGAGCTTTGCCTAACCACTCGGCTACAGGACCAATTGAATAATGAAAGTTGAACATGGAACAATGAATGTTCAATTCACATTTCATTTTTTACAAGTGCAAAAATAGGGTAATTTTAAAGAAAATTGCACACCTCAAAAATCTAAATTTAAAAATATGAACAGGATTGCCGAATCGGAGTTGATCATTAATGACCGTGGAGCCGTTTATCATTTAAATTGCAGACCAGAAGAAATTGCTCAAACCATCATCACCGTTGGTGACCCAGATAGGGTTGGCGAAGTGAGCAAGCATTTTGATAAAATAGAATATCAGAATAAACACCGTGAATTTGTAACACATACCGGCTATGTTGGTAACAAAAGAATCAGTTGTGTAAGCACTGGCATTGGCCCCGATAATATTGATATTGTTTTAAACGAACTGGATGCGCTGGTTAATATAGATTTTGAATCGAGATTGATAAAGGACGAACTTGCCCGTCTTAATATTATCCGTTTTGGCACATCAGGCTCTTTACAAAAAGATATACCGGTTGATAGTTTTGTAGCCAGCACTCATGGCTTGGGTCTGGACAATCTGATGCACTTTTATCGTACAGAAAATAATGAGGAAGAAAGACAACTAGTTCAGGCTTTTTGTACACATACCCAGCTTAACTCGGCTAAAGTAGCCCCATACATTAATATGGCCAGTGCCGGATTAATAAAACATTTTACACATAACTACCATCAGGGCATTACGGTAACCTGCCCGGGCTTTTATGGCCCACAAGGCCGCATTTTAAGGCTGGGATTGGGTTATCCGATGCTGATTAACAACCTCACAAATTTTCAGTTTGGCAATTATCGAATCACTAATTTTGAGATGGAAACATCGGCTATTTATGGCTTGGGTGCAGCATTGGGCCATCAATGCCTTAGCTTGAGTGCCATTGTGGCCAACCGTATCAGTAAAGAGTTTTCAAAAGATGGCGCATTGGCTGTTGAAAATTTAATTAAACAATCATTACAAGTAATATCAGAATCGAGCATATAAGATGAAAATAGAGTTTTATAAATACCAAGGCACAGGAAACGATTTTGTTATTCTGGAAAACAGAAATAACAAATACGACAACCTTACCGCCAAACAGGTAAAGCATATCTGCAACCGTAGGTTTGGCATTGGCGCCGATGGATTAATGCTATTAAGCAATCATGCTGAATTGGATTTTGAAATGGTTTACTATAATGCAGATGGAAACGAAAGCAGCATGTGCGGTAATGGTGGTCGCTGCTTGGTGAAATTTGCAAAAAACCAAGGTATGTATAAAGTTACTTACCGCTTTATGGCTATTGACGGACCACATGAAGCCGATATTGATTTGCATGATATTGTACGACTGAAAATGAAGGATGTGAACAAAGTTGCGTATCACTCTGGCCATGCTATTTTGGATACCGGCTCTCCACATTTTGTACGGTTTGCAAATAATGTGGAGGAAATTGATGTAGTGGAAAGCGGCCGTGATATCCGCTACAGCAAACAGTTTGCGAAAGAAGGCATAAACGTAAATTTTGTAGAGACTACAAACGAAGATGGAATTTTTGTACGTACTTATGAGCGTGGTGTAGAAGATGAAACCTTGAGTTGTGGAACCGGCGTAACAGCATCGGCTCTAATGAATGCACACAATGCAAAAGGATTTAACCGAGTAAAAGTAAAAACACCGGGCGGACAATTAAGTGTAGAGTATAATAAAATTGACGATGAGCATTTTGAAAATATCTGGCTTTGTGGCCCTGCTGAATTAGTTTACAAAGGAGAAATTGAAGTATGACCAAAGTTGAAATTTTAACAGCATCTGAAAAAACTTTCCACCAGTTTTCGCATACCTGCAACAACATGGCGGATACTGCTTTTTTTTTGAGACCTGAAAACAAATGGTCGGTGGCAGAAAATGTTCAACATCTTATACTTTCTACCAAAACTACTTCACTTGCTTATTGGTTGCCAAAGTTTATTGTAAAGTGGCTTGCAGGTGTGCCTAACCGAGCCTCCAGAACATTCGACGAAGTAAAAGATAAATATTATCAAAAACTGAGCGACGGAGGCACAGCAAGCAGTCCGTTTGTGCCTAAACCCGTTGAAATAAATTACGGCAAAGAAAAATTATTGCAGCGGTGGAAAAAATCAACAGCTAAATATTTAAACGCATTAACAAAAAACAGAACCGAAAAAGACCTCGACAATTATTTAGTTAAACATCCTTTACTGGGGCGAATTACATTAAGGGAGCTTTGTTACTTTACCATTTTTCATACCGAACACCATTTAAACAGCATCCAAAAAAGCCTCCGAAATCAATGATACAATATTTTAAAAATACCGATCGAACCACTGTAGCGGTTGACAACATTGAAAATGCGGTATGGGTAAATGTATTGCCTCCGTTAAAGCAAGAAGAGTTTACAGAATTAAGTGAATCAATGGATATCCCAATTGATTTTCTAAAAGATTCATTGGATATTGACGAACGTAGCCGCTATGAAATTGATGATGATGTAAAGTTGATTGTAATTAAAACACCCACTGAAAACAATTCGTTCAACCTGAGCGATGCATTTTATATTACCATCCCAATCTGTATCATCCTTACGCATAACCATATTGTTACCGTAAATTCTTTTGAAAACGAAGCGATAAAAAAATATCTGAACACGTTTCAGTATCGCAACCCAGACAGGATGAACATGATGGTGCTAAAAATATTTGAAAAAATAACAAGCAATTTTCAGGACTACCTGAAAGAGATAAACACACGTCGCACCAGCCTGGAGCAAAAACTGTACGACAGTAACCGCAATGAAGAGTTATTGCAACTGATGCGTATTCAAAAAAGTTTTGTTTACTTTTTAACCGCTTTAAGAAGCAATGAGTTACTAATGATGAAGATCAGCAGAACAAATTTGTTAAAGTTAAATGAGGAAGAACGTGATTTGCTCGAAGACTTAATCGTAGAAACATCGCAGGCCTTGGAAATGGCCAACACTTATACAACCATTCTTAACAGCACGTTAGATGCTTTTGCCAGCATCATCAGCAATAACCAAAATAGCGTTCTAAAAAGATTAACTACGCTTACCATCTTTTTAAGCGTACCGGTTTTGATTGCCAGTATTTATGGCATGAATGTACCTATTCCCTATAAAAACAGTCATTTGGCATTCTGGCTACCAGTGTCACTTTCCTGCATCATACTGGGTTTTGCTGTTTGGAATTATTTAAAAAGAGTACGCAGATGATCAGCATGTTTAACATCCGTGTTTATGGAATAATAGTAAATAATGACCAACAGGTTTTAGTAAGCGATGAATTTATACGTGGTGCGTATATCACCAAATTTCCGGGCGGTGGTTTAGAGTTTGGTGAAGGTACGAGGGATTGCCTTCAAAGGGAATTTATGGAAGAAATGAACCTGAAAGTAAAAGTTAGAGATCATATTTACACAACAGACTTTTATCAACAGAGTGCATTCAACCCTGCTCACCAAATTATCTCCATTTATTATTTAGCCGAAGCGCTGGAACCAATAACTGCACCACTCCGCAGCGAGCCATTTGATTTTGACGAGCGGCAAACGAAAATGTATGAAGAGACCGGTGAAACAGAAACATTCCGTTTTATAGATTGGGAAGATTTTTCGGCAGATTGTGTGACGCTACCTATAGATAAGCTTGTTGCCAAAATGATAAAAGAAAAATAAAATGGAATCGATTGAAACATTTTTTGAGCAGGAGTTCATCCTCGAAAACGAACGGGCCAGACTTGAACCACTTACCAAAAACCATTTCGAAAATTTATTACCTATTGCCTTGCATACAGATCTTTGGCAGTTTACCGGCGCAAAAGTAAAAACCGAAGCGGATTTTAAAAAGTACTTTAACGCCGCCCTTACCGAAAGAAAAGCAGGTTCTTCCTACCCTTTCGCTATTTATGATAAACTGAATAAGCAATATGCAGGTTGCACCCGTTTTGGCAATATTTCTTTCCCTAATAAAAGAATAGAAATTGGCTGGACATGGTACCACCCCACATTACAGCGAACGGGTATAAACAAGGCAACTAAATTTTTATTATTAAATTTTGGATTTGAATCACTTGGTTTAAACCGGATTGAATTAAAAACAAGTGCCCTAAACATAAAATCGCAAGGTGCCATGCTAAAAATTGGTGCCGTAAAAGAAGGTATTTTTCGCAGCCACATGATTAATGACGACGGCGAAGTTAGAGATACCATGTATTTTAGTTTTATAAAAAACGAATGGCCTTCAATAAAGG
>JBBKXU010000238.1:0-3882 GCA_037969645.1 Ferruginibacter sp.
AATGAAAAAATTATTATTAGGAGCTGTTATGGCGTTTGGAATGTTAACTGCCTCAGCACAAACCAAAATCGGTTATATTAATACCGATGAATTAATGAGCTTAATGCCAGAGGCAGAAAAAATCAATAAGGATCTGACTGAATACCAGGGTTCGTTACAACAACTTGGACAAACATTGGCTGTCGACGCCGATAAAAAAAGAGATCAGTATTATAAAGACTCGTTAACCTTATCACCAAGCATGAAGGAAATCAGAAGAAACGAATTGATGACCTTATATACCAGGTTGCAGAATTTTGATCAAGAAGCTCAACAAAAAGCACAGGATTATGCACAGACGAAAATAGCTCCGGTGCGTACAAGAGCACTTGATGCTATTAAAGCAGTAGCAAAAGAAAAGGGCTACACGCATGTATTAGATGATGCTACAAGTGTTTTACTGGTTATGCCTCCGGGAGATGATTTATTACCGGCAGTTAAAACCAAACTTAATATAAAAGATCCCCCACCGCTTAAATAAGGGAAAAAATTAAAATTTTGATAAAGCCTCCTAATACATCAGGAGGCTTTGTTATTTTTACCAAATGAAGCAGCAGCCCATAGGTATATTTGATAGTGGATATGGTGGCTTAACCGTTTTAAAAGAAATTGCGGCTAAGCTACCAGAGTACGATTATATATACTTGGGCGATAATGCCCGGTCGCCATACGGCACCCGTAGTTTTGAAACCGTTTACGAATACACTTTAGAGTGTGTACAGTGGTTTTTTAACCAGGGTTGCCCGCTGGTAGTTTTAGCCTGTAATACTGCATCGGCAAAAGCGCTGCGCACTATTCAACAAAATGACCTGGCAAAAATTGATGCGACCAAGCGGGTTTTAGGTGTTATCAGGCCAACAACAGAAATCATAGGTCAGTATTCAAAAACAGGGAATGTAGGTATATTGGCAACAAAGGGCACTGTAGTCTCAAACTCGTATCCTTTGGAGATTCAAAAATTTTATCCTGAAATAAAGGTCTTTCAGGAAGCATGTCCAATGTGGGTTCCGCTGGTAGAGAATAACGAGTATAACAGCTCCGGAGCCGACTATTTCATTAAAAAGAACATTGATAACCTGCTGCACCAATCGGCAGATATTGATACGGTTTTGCTGGCTTGTACGCATTATCCATTGTTGATGGAGAAGATAATGAAAGCCGTGCCGGACAATGTAACCGTATTATCGCAGGGCGAAATTGTAGCAAACAGCCTTAAACTCTATTTGGAAAAACATACAGAAATAGCCGAAAAATGCAGTAAAAATGGACAAATCTCCTTTTTTACCACCGATTCGGCCGAGGATTTCGACAATCATGCAGCCATTTTTTACGGCAAACCGGTAAAATCAACACATTTAACGCTGTAAGGGGTAAATAATCTGAAATCAGCAATCTAAAATCAAAAATTTCCACTACTTTTGCCGTCCTTTCACAAACAGCAGGGATGGTGCCTTGTTGAGTGTAACAAAAATGAAACAGGAAATTTATTTGTAAAAGGAAAAAACTAAAACAATGCCAGGTAAAAAAAGAACCTATCAACCGCACAAACGCCGCAGAAAGTCTGTTCACGGATTTCGCCAGCGTATGCAAACAGCAAATGGCCGTAAGGTATTAGCAAGCCGCAGAAAAAAAGGACGCCACAGTCTTACAGTTTCCAGCGAACACGGTGATAAAAAATAAGATATCCTGATTTCTTTACTGGAAATCCGGTTAAAATAATACAGTCCCTCGATTTGTCGGGGGACTTTTTTAATTTTAGGGCATTGGAACCCAAACAACGATATACTTTTAAAAAAGAGGAGAAGCTTAAAAGCCGTAAAACCATTGAACAATTGTTCAAGGAAGGGAAGTCGTTTTCAAATTTTCCGTTCAGGGTAATTTGGCAGTTTACTGAAGTTTCAGGCGATCCGCTGCAGACCGGTTTTGCCGTTAGCAGCAAACATTTTAAAAAAGCAGTTGACAGAAACCGTATCAAGCGTTTAATGAGAGAGGCTTATCGCCTGCAGAAAAACGATTTGCAAGATCATCTAAAACAGCAGCAAAAACAACTGGCGGTGTTTATAATTTATGTAGGAAATGAAATCCCTGAGTACAAATTCATTTTTGATAAAACAACCCATATGCTTAACAGGCTTATTAAAATTACAGATGAAAATAGTTTGGCAGATACTTAGTTTTCCGTTTATAGCTTTAATTAAGTTGTATCAATGGATTATCTCTCCCTGGCTGGGGCCCAGGTGCCGGTACACACCCACCTGCTCACAATACGGTATTGAAGCTTTAAAAAAGCACGGACCGTTTAAAGGTCTGTGGTTAACGATAAAACGTTTGAGCAAGTGCCATCCCTGGGGTGGGCATGGTTATGATCCGGTACCTTAATATCAATATTCGTAGGAATACTGATATACCGTAATCCGTTTATCGTCGGAATCGGAGCCGGTAGTGTTGATAGATTTTTTAAGCAAACCTTTGGCATCATATTCAAAAGTATTAACTGCCTGATACTCACCTTTTTTTTCCTCCTTCACCATTTGTCCTTTAGCGTTGTATGTATACAGGTTATTAATTTCCATTCCGCCATTTTTAACCTCTGCATAAAATTTTATTAATTGCCCTTTGGAATTGTACACACTATGCCAGATTGACCCATCAGGTATGGTATGACTTATTTCTCTGCCCTTCGTGTCGTAGATAATTGTGTTTTTCATACCAAATTGTTTATCCGTATTTACCGATACAAAACTGCCATCCGGTTTGTAAGTATATACCGTGGTTTCTCTTTCTGCACCGGCATCAGAAAACTCTTTAACAGTTTTTATACGTTGTTTGGTGTCATACTCAATTATTTTATAGTTCGACCTTTTGCCATAGCGGAATGTAGCTGTGTCGTCACCATGGTTGTTGTAATACCATTCGGTTCTGCCCGCTGCCGAGCTGTTTGCCTGATCCTGAGAGGTTATTTTTTTAATCTTTAGCTTCTTGATTTCTGTGGCGGCAGGCATCTGGGCTATACCATTAAAACTAATGCCAATCAGTACTAATATTAGAACGTAATTTTTTTGCATCATCTTTTTAATTTCAATATACAAAAAAAATAAAAAAGCTGTGACCAACAATGATCACAGCTAAGAATTTAAAATAGTTCCTCTTCTGAGGGCTGTTTAAAACCTTTCAGCTACTTTATCCCAGTTTACTACATTCCAAAATTCGGCCAAATAATCAGCACGGCGATTTTGATAATGTAAATAATAGGCATGTTCCCAAACATCACAACCTAAAAGCGGCGTTCCTTTTACTTCAGCAACATCCATCAAGGGATTATCTTGGTTTGGAGTTGATGAAACTTCCAGCTTGCCATCCTTTACTATCAACCATGCCCAGCCGCTTCCAAAACGGGTCATACCGGCAGCAGCAAATTTTTCTTTAAAAGCATCAAAACTGCCAAATACAGCATTGATAGCATCGGCAAGTTTACCAGACGGCGTACCACCCGCATTAGGCGCTAAGCTCTCCCAAAAGAAACTGTGGTTCCAATGGCCTCCGCCATTGTTGCGAACCGCAGGACTTATAGATCCAGCCGCTGCCACCAATTCTTCAATGCTTTTATTCTCATTGTCGGTTCCGGCAACGGCTTTGTTTAAATTGTCTACATAACCTTGGTGGTGTTTGCCGTGATGTATTTCCATTGTTTTTGTGTCGATATGTGGCTCCAATGCGTTGTGGGCATATGATAAAGCCGGTAGTGTAAATGCCATAATGTGTTGTTTTATTTTTGTGATTTTATTGTGAATGAATGACTACAAATTTACGTTATCTATTTCCTTACTTGGTTCATAATGAAAA
>JBBKXU010000239.1:0-4969 GCA_037969645.1 Ferruginibacter sp.
AAATGTTACTCACGGAACTGGCACATAAACAATCAACAAATTTCCGTTCACGTTTTTTGGTAAAGCACGGGCAACGGCTTATCTCCATTGAAACATCGGATATAGCTTATTTTTTTGCCGATAACCGCATTTGCTGTCTGCTGACCTGGGATAAACAAAAGTTCTTTGTTGATTATACCATGGAACAATTGGAATCCATGCTCGATCCCGGTATTTTCTTCCGGGCCAACAGGGGCTTCATTATACAGGCAAAAGCTGTAACACAAATACACAATTATTTCAACGGAAAACTAAAGATCAATGTAAAACCAGCATTCGAAGACAGTGACATAATGGTAAGTCGTGATAAAGCCAATGATTTTAAAGAGTGGATGGGGAAATAATATAGGAGATGACGTATTGGCAAGGGTAATAAACAAGGAAAGTACTTTCAGTTAATAAAAAGCATCAACAAATTTTTAACACCCTACTGACAGGTGATATAGCAACCTGTATGACATTGTCATGGGTTTAAACTACTAAAACATTTACAATGAAAAAGCAATTTGAAAACATCGATTCATTTTCAGTAAAACAATCAAACCCCATTCCGGTTAGGGTAATCATAGCCTGGCTACTTTGTTTTGCAGCATTGGCATTGGCAGGCTGGGCTGGAGAACATGCTATAAAGTACTGGGATGTAAAAGGAACTTCCAGGTATCTTTTGCAAGCCATCATTATGTCGGGTTTAGTGGTTCCGGGCATCTGGCTCCTTCGTTTTGGTTTTGACCGTGGTGAGCCTAAAAGTATCGGACTCGGCAATATTCGAAAAGCAATTTTAAAATTCACTTTGGGTATAGGACTTATGGCCGTGCCGATAATATTAGCAATCGCATGTACTTTACTATTTGGTTGGGGAACAGTTAGTATTAATGCAAATGGCTCTATGCTCAGCACCCTCGCTGTTGGCATTGGTACAGTCTTTTTATTTGAAGCACTGCCAGAGGAATTGGTGTTCCGTGGATATATTTATAGCAATTTAAATGTACGCCTAAAACGCTGGACAAGTGCTTTACTTACTGTTGGCCTCTTTGTTTTATTACCGGTTTTATTGGTGCCGTTTCAAAACTATATTTTAGGCATGGAAATAACTGTAGGAAATTCAAATACCCTTACCATGTCATACATCATCATCATGGTATTTTTTGGATCCTTCATACAATACCTGAGAATTTTAACGGGCAGTATCTGGACAGGAATAGGTTTTCATCTGATGTTTGTTTATATCAACCGATTGATGGGGCCAAGTTCTGAAAGTTTAATCCAGTTTAGTGGTGCAGAAAATGAAACGCCTATGCAACTCATATTTGTGGGGTCAATCGTTTTAATTTTTATTGCTTTACTGGTATACCCCTTCATAATAAAACGTAAGCTGGGATGGAGAGAAAGTTTTAGTTAAATTAAGCCTTTGCAGGTGCAGGCAGTTAATGATACATAATGAATAGATTGCAAACATCGCACTATCGCCCTATCTTAGCCACAAAACTTCCGTTATATGATTAAATTGGCTGCATCTGCAGATACCGCTATTTATGAAAATGCCGGTAATCTGTATATCTTAAAAAGACCCAACAACTGGTTAAGTACTGTCCTGTTTGTAACAGGCCTCCTTGGCTTTCTGTTACTGGCCAATGGTATTTTGCAATTGTTTGTATTCAATAAGTCTACAACATCGGTATCAATGGGCGGTACAATGCTTGCTGTATCAGGTATTTTCTTTCTGTTTATTTTTTGGCGCATTATGGTTTATAAGAAAAAATCAGATTCCATTCCGCCCGAAAAGCTGGATTGTGTTTGTATTTTTGACCTGGCTGCCAACAAACTTCTTGATGGAAGTAAAAATGTACTTGCATCACTGGATACGGTGTATATTACCCGTCAAATGCAGATCACCTCAAGCTCACCAAAACTGGTATTACGTTACAATAACAAAACGCTTACAATAGCAAAAGGCAACCCTTTTTCTGCAGGCATTGCTGCCATTGAAAAAGTTTTAGTATCAAAAGGGATTAAAAAGAATTAAATTGAAACATGCGTAACTCCGCCGGCCGGTTAGCAAAATAATATGACAGACTTCAAAATAAACCTCAACAATAAAAAGTTCAAATCGCTCAAGAACTCCGCTAACGGAGAGGTTTCGGGTGAAACAACTTTTCATTATAGTCAACATGAAGAAATCATTTCTGCAGCTTATGAAGGAGGCAGTATTTTACAAGGACAATTAATTGGTAAAATATTCCCCGACAATCATCTGGAGTTTGTCTATCAACATATAAATACCACCAAAGAAATGATGACCGGCCATTGTACTTCTTATCCCGAGCTGAATGCAGATGGCAAAATTATTTTGAAGGAATTTTGGCAATGGACCTGCAACGACCATAGTAAAGGACAATCTACCCTAATAGAAATGTAGCACCCGTACCAAAATAAAATGTTGACTACATTTACCAAAATTAATCAGCTTTAATGCTAATAGTCGCCAAATACACAGTGATCCTCTTCGGCATATTCATTATTTGTGCTGGATTGCTCATGCTTATTGCGCCTGCAAAAGCCAGAGCCACTTTACAAAAAGCAGGCAGCACCAATTTTATTAACTACGCAGAAATAACATTGAGAATGATTCCGGCCATTGCGATGATATTGTATGCCGATTATTCAAGATTCCCTGAAGTTTTCAGAACCTTTGGCTGGTTTATGCTGGCAACTTCTCTCGTATTGTATATTGTTCCACGCAGGATGCACCACAATTTCTCTCTTGCATGCGCTAACATCTTGAAACCACAATATTTCCGTTTGCTATCTCCTTTTGCAATTCTCTTTGGAACAGCCATTATCTGTTGCGTCTTTTAAGCTAAAAAGATATTTGTATTTTTTTACTGCGGCTGCCATTCTCCTTAGTCTTACACTTATTAAGATAGCTGTATAACTATACTTCCACTAAATTTCTTTATCCAGCAAATATCACCTAAAATTGCTGTCTCAATCCGTCCCCTTGTAAAGCAGCATCCGTTGCCCGGCCTTTATTATTATAACCAAAAAGAAATTTTATGAAAAAATTTTTAATGCCGTTATTGGCGTTAGTATTATTTACGGCCTGCCAGAAAGAAATTATTACTGTTGGCAGCTCAACTGAAAATGTAGCCGGTAAAAATGGCAAAATTGATGTTTGTCATAAGACGGGCAACGGCTATCAAACCATCAATATCAGCATTAATGCACTGGCTGCACATTTAGCTCATGGCGATATTGTACCCGATGCCGATGGCGATGGCTACACAAAGCAAAACCCCTGTGGCATTGGCACCCAAAACGATTGCAACGACAATAATACCGCTATTAATCCAGGTGCTGTAGAAATTTGTGGCAATAATATTGACGATAATTGCAACGGGCAGATTGATGAAAACTGTATTGCTGGAGTAACCATCGGTAACCAGATATGGACAGCGACAAATCTTAATGTTGACAAATATAGAAATGGCGACATAATACCTCAGGTACAGGATGCCGGACCCTGGGCAGGTTTAACAACGGGCGCATGGTGTTATTACGAAAACATGACGGCTAATGGGCCTGTTTATGGCAAATTGTACAACTACTATGCAGTAACCGATCCACGTGGGCTGGCGCCTTTGGGCTGGCATATACCCACAAATAATGAATGGGCAGCCCTGGAATCCTTTCTTGAAATCAGCAATCCCGGTAATGCAGGTGGCGCATTAAAATCCATGTCGCTGTGGTCTCCAACAAATGCTGGTGCCAATAACAGCTCAGGCTTTACGGGTAAACCCGGCGGCTTCCGTAATATTGATGGTTCTTTTACTGATGCGGAAATTTTTGGCAGTTGGTGGACATCCACCCCATTCACCCCAACCATCTCTAGGTTTTATTACCTTACCGCATATTCAAGCACAATAGGAATTGCAGATACGGATAACCATATTGGCTTTTCTGTACGTTGCGTAAAAGATTGATATTATTATAAAACTCCCCAATAAAAATTGGGGAGTTTTATCAACACCAGATCAAACTATTGTATTTCATCAGACTCCTGACAATCTACAACGTATTTTGTATAAAATGTTGGCTGGCTGCAGGTTGTAGTGCAGCTATTTTTTCTTCGAAAAACTATACATCACTGATACCTGAACCACACTGTTTTTTAATTCGCCTCCGCCAACAGGTTCGCTGTTAATTTTAGAAAAATCACCATTGTATCGTAGCCCTGCTCTTAAGCCAGAAAGATTACCCGGAAAGCGAAAGCCGGCACCAAATGCATAGCCAAAATTCCCCAACTTATAAAACTCCCTGATATCTTCCTTATCGCCGCCGTTTTTGCTTTGCTTAATTGATACCAATAGACTGTATTGCGGCCCCGCTTCTACATAAATGCCTTTAAACACACTGTATTGAAATACAATGGGAACCCTAACCTGACTTTCGTAAACCTTGCCAGTTGTAGTAGTGGTGCTCCATTTATTCCCCTCGGTAGAAAAATTGATCTCAGGCTGAATACCGGCTTTTTCGCCAATGCCAATTTTGTAAAATAAACCCGCATGTACTCCAACAACACTTTTAGTAGAGTAATTTTTACTGGAGAATTGGAGTTTAGAGAAATTGGCTCCGGCCTTAGCACCAAAGCCAGATTGTGCATATAGCGCATTGCCCGTAATGGCGATACAGATAGTTAGAATAAACTGTTTCATAACTTAATTGTTTGATTTTTTGAATTAATAAAGTTTGTCGTTTACCTATATATCGGTGAGATGTATAAAAGGTCATCAAGTAGAAAAGAAAAAAGTTTGAGGATTTAATTTAAGACTGATTAACACCGAACTCCGACATTGCAAAAGCTACGCAAACTTGAGAAGTTTGTGTTTTTTACTTAAAGCAAACCCGCTGATTATCAATAGCATGGCTGCTC
>JBBKXU010000240.1:0-2803 GCA_037969645.1 Ferruginibacter sp.
CCCTTTCCCTTCAAAGCTCCATTATGGAATATGCAACCGAAAATAAGTATAGTTTCATTTGCATAAGTACAAGAGGAGCTGGGAAGTTTGAACGAATATTTGGTACCAATACGGCAAAACTTATTAATCATTCCGAAGTTCCTGTAATTGCTGTACCCTACAATTATAAACCAACGAAAATTACAAGTATTTTGTATTCATCTGATCTTGTTAACCTTGAAAAAGAGTTGAAAACTGTAATTTCTTTTGCAAAGCAATTAAAAGCAACCGTTGAATTGCTTCATTTTACCACACCGCTGGAAACAATAATGGATTCTAAAACATTTCAAACTGCTGTTAAGAAGCTTTCAAAATATGAAGTAAAACTAAATATTACGAATACAGGTTTAGTTGATACTATGGTATCTAATATTGAAAAAGCGATTAAAAAAACTAAACCTTCTATCCTGATCATGTTTACAGAACAAAACAGGAGCTTGTTTCAAAAAATATTCCTCTCAAGTAAATCTGCTGAGTATTCATTCAATGCGAAAGTTCCAATTCTGGTGTTTAATAAGTCATCCAATTAAAACATCCCAATTGCAAAAAGCTAAAGAAAATAACAATACTAATACGGAAGGCCATTTCTTAAAAAAGTATGTTGTTCAAAAAATATTTTGGGCAATCGTTGCATTATTACTGGTTGTTGTTATTAACATCTTAATCAATAAATATGCTGGCGGGTATTTTAATGACTTTGCTCAAAAGGTATCTGGTAATTATATGCTTACTGGTTTATCCTTTTTCATCAGTGAAATATTAATAGGAATTTTCCCGGCCGAATTGTTTATGATGATTTACCAATCTAAAGGCTGGAATGAATATTTATTAATTGTACTTGTTTTGGGTATTTTATCTTCTCTATGCGGATTTATTGCTTTTTCAGGGGGGAGGTATTTGAACACTGCAAAAATTGCAAGGATGATACTACTTCAGAATAAATTTAAAAAATATGGAGATCTTTTTTTAAAATATGGATGGGTAATTATTATACTTGCTGCCACTGCACCACTGCCATTTGCACTGGTTAGTTTTGTTGCAGGATATTTTAAATTTTCGCCTGCTACTTATTTAAAATTTATTGTGCCAATAAGAGTTATCAGATTTTTTATTTCAGCCTATGTAATAAAGTACAGTATTGATTTATTATAGTAATGCAATTGTTCAGCTTATAAAATATAATGTGTTAATGAAGAAAAGAGTAAAATTAATGTATCCTTTTTGCATTATAAACTGGCTTGATAATGATAACCTGCCTTACTTACAATCGAGTATTCAAACGGTACCATGCTGAATAATTTATACATTAACATCCTGGGTTTTGCTGCCTGTGCAGGCGTTATTATTTATAGCGGTACAAAGCTGGCTAAATATGGAGATAAAATTGCCGACCTCACAGGATGGGGTAAGGCCTGGGTAGGGCTTATTTTAATGGCATCCGTAACCTCTTTGCCCGAGTTGATGACCGGCATTAGTTCTGTAGCGATTGTGAACGCACCCAATTTGGCTGCCGGTGATATTTTTGGCAGTTGTGTTTTTAACCTGCTTATACTTTCTGTGTTGGATGCCCGTATAAAGAAACCACTTTTTTCAATAGTAAAATCAAGCCATTTAGTAGCAGCCATTTTTGGAATTATATTAATGATGGTGTCGGGTATGGCCATTTTTCTGGCGCATGAAACGCCCTCTATTTTATGGATAAGCAGTTTCACTTTTGTGCTGTTTGGCGTGTATTTGATATCTGTTTGGGGCATTTTTAAGTATGAACATATGGCACTGGTTGAATCGCCATCTGCTACAGTTACTCAAATTCCCTACAATTCGGCCGAACTTAAAAAAGTACTCAGTAATTATGCTTTACATGCATTTGTTGTAATTGGCGCTGCAGTGTTCCTTTCTTATTTTGGTGAACAGATAGCATCGCATACAGGTTTGAGTAATTCATTTTTTGGTACACTGTTTTTGGCTGCTGCCACATCGCTTCCCGAGCTGGTGGTTTCCCTTGCAGCATTGAGGATAGGCGCATTGGATATGGCCGTTGGAAATTTATTGGGCAGTAATGTCTTTAATATGTTGATACTGGGTATTGATGATGTTTTCTTCATGGAAGGTTCTCTCTTTAAAGCCATCTCTTCTTCACATTTATTATCCGTATTCATCACCATTATTATGACGGCGGTTGTTGGGTTAGGCCTTCTGTTTAAACCAAAGAAAAAACAAGTTTGGCTTTTTAGTATTGATACTTTTATTATTCTTCTTTTATACATCGTACTAATGGTATACTTATTCATAAATAAATAGATTGAAATGAACTGGCATAGATCAAGTATACCTGAGATTTTTGAATTGCTGAAAACCAGTGAGCAGGGACTAAGTACATCTGCAGCAGAAGAAAAATTATTGCAGATAGGCCCCAACGAGTTGGAAGAAGGCAAAAAGAAAAGCATTGCAATCATGCTGTTGGCGCAGTTTAAGGATGTAATGATTTTAGTTTTACTGGCAGCAGCAATAATTTCCGGGATACTAGGCGACTTAACTGATACCATAGTAATTCTTGTGATAGTTTTATTAAACGCAATCATTGGTTTTTTTCAGGAGTATAGAGCTGAAAAAGCAATGCAGGCTTTAAAACAAATGACCATTACTCAGGCACGGGTACTTCGGGATGAAACCAGTTCCTGGTTGCCGGCTACGGTATTAGTGCCCGGTGATATTGTTTTGCTGGAAGCAGGTAATGCCGTTCCTGCTGATATGCGTATCATTG
>JBBKXU010000241.1:0-6685 GCA_037969645.1 Ferruginibacter sp.
GATAGCCTCATCCGCTTCGGTCTTCGCATCCCCCCTCTCCTCCAGGAGAGGGGTCGGGGGTGAGGTCACGGATGAGCCAGCCTATGAGGTAGCATTAATTGTTTGTAATAAGCCTGATGCAGGCGTTTTAAAAATGGCCGAAAGAGAAGGTATTCCTTCTTTAATAATAGAAAAGGAAAGATTCTTAAATGGAGATAATTATTTACCCGAATTACAAAAGCACCAAATAGATTTTATTGTACTGGCGGGTTTTTTGTGGAAACTGCCAGTGGCTTTAATAACCGCATTCCCAAAAAAGATCATCAACATACACCCGGCCTTATTGCCCAAATATGGCGGCAAAGGCATGTATGGAAGTAAAGTACACGAAGCGGTTATTGCTGCCGGTGAAAAAGAAAGCGGTATTACCATTCATTATGTAGATGAGTTGTACGATCACGGTGAAATAATTTTTCAGGCTACATGTATAGTAACATCAACCGACACTGCAGAAACGCTGGCACAAAAAATTCATGTACTGGAGCATAAACATTACCCAGAAGTAATTGCAGGACTCATGCAAAAGCAAAATCGCAGTTAAAACACAGCTGCCTTAAAAGCCTTGTTAATTTGTTGCTGTATTTTTACCCCCACTAATTTTAAGCCTGTTGCAATCACTTGTAAAAACATTTTTACTGCTGCTTACTTTTTCCTGCATTGCAGATAGTCTATCTGCCCAGTTATCGGTTACCGGAACCGTGCTGGATTCATCAAGAAGAAATTATGTGGCAGATGTAAGAATTGAAAGCACCAGCGGCAAACAGGCTGTTACCGACTCCATGGGTAATTACAGAATTCCGGTTGCCATAAAAGATTCCCTCACATTTATTTATAATAACAAAGCCACACAAAAATTTGCGGTAAAAGATATTGCCAACCTTACGCAGTTTGATATTTCGATTGGCGTTAACGTAAAAGATGGTTATCGTGTTTTAAAGGAGGTTGTGATTTTTGGTAAATCGTACAGGCAGGACTCGGCAGAAAACCGGAATATTTACGCCGATGTATATAATTTTCGTAAGCCAACAATACGCAGCAGCATTTCGCCAAGCGGCGCTGTGGGTGCAGATGTGAATGAGATCATCAACATGTTTCGATTTGCCAGAAACAAGCGGCTTAAAGCATTCCAGGCCAGACTTGAACAACAGGAGCAGGATAACTATGTTAGGTACCGTTTTAACCGAAATTTTGTGAGAAGAATTACACAATTAAACGGCGCCCAGCTGGATACTTTTATGGTAAGATATTTACCAACTTATGAATTTACAGAAATGGCAGATGAAGTTGCTTTTAACAGATATATCCTAAATTCGAGTTACGCATTTAAACTCGAATTATTAAAGCAGGAAGCCGCAGCGGCAAAAAAAGAAAATTAATTTATGGAAGAAAATCAACTGACCCTTGGTATTGGCACCCGTTTACAACATACCCAATATGGGCCCGGTGTTGTGGTTGGCGTAAAATATGCAACCTATCTTATTTCCTTTATTCATCATGGTATTAAGGAAATTGACAAGACCGACACCAACCTCGAAGAAATTATTGCAGAGAATGTAACTGTAGAAGTGGAGACCGTTTCTGAGGTAGAAAAATCGCTCTTAAAAATTTTAAGACAATGGAGCGATGTTAATGAAATTGTTCCCTTGGGCGATAAATGGATTGGAGGCACCATGAGTTTACAGGCAGCCGATAAAACCCTGAAGCCAAAAGATATTCCCATTGATGACTTTTTTCACAAAATAGTGATGCTGCGTGACCGCCTGCGTGTACTGGAACAAAACATCAACAGCCACAAAAAACTTACCGACGAAGAAAAAGTAAACATACAGCAATACATTACCCGCTGCTATGGTTCACTTACCACTTTTAATGTGCTGTTTAGAGATAAGGAGCATTGGTTTGTTGGCGATAAGGGTTCAAAAGAATAATCTTATTTCTGCGCTCTCTGCGATTTCTGCGGGCTAAAAAAATCCCAGCAGATTCCGCTGAATGCGCAGATTTGTATATCTTACTCCTCCAATGCCAAAACTTTTTAAAAGCCTTTACTTCCAGGTCATTATTGCTATTCTTATCGGAATCGCTTTGGGCCACTACTACCCAACATTTGCAGTAGAATTAAAACCGCTGGGCGATGGTTTTATTAAGCTCATTAAAATGATGATTGCGCCCATCATCTTTTGCACCATTGTTACCGGCATCGCCGGTATGCAAAACACCAAAAAGGTTGGCCGTGTAGGTTTAAAAGCCATTCTTTATTTTGAAGTGGTTACCACACTTGCTTTAATCATCGGTCTTGTTGTAATTAATGTATTAAAGCCTGGTGTGGGAATGAATATTGACCCTGCAACTTTAGATACAAAAGCAGTTGAAAATTTTATAACGGAAAGTAAAACACAATCGGTTACTGATTTTTTACTCCACATTATTCCCGAAAATATTATCAATGCCTTATCAACCAGTAATATTTTACAGGTTTTATTCTTCTCAGTGTTACTCGGTTTTGCATTAACTAAAATTGGCGAAAAAGCTACGCCGCTTTTAAAAGGTATTCAGTCGGTTGAAGATGGTTTGTTTGCCATTATTAAAATGATTATGAAAGTGGCACCGCTTGGTGCATTAGGCGCCATGGCATTTACCATTGGTAAATATGGCGTGGGTTCTTTAACACAGCTTGGGCAATTGATGGGCTCGTTCTACATCACCTGTATTTTATTTATTGTAATTGTGTTGGGTGGTATTTTAAAATATGCCGGTTTCAATTTGTTTCGTTTGCTTGGTTATATAAAAGAAGAATTGCTGGTGGTGCTGGGCACTTCATCCTCCGAAGCTGCTTTGCCAAGTCTTATTAATAAATTAGAAAAAGTAGGCTGCTCTGAACCTGTTGTAGGTTTGGTTGTACCTACCGGTTATTCTTTTAATTTGGATGGCACTTCCATTTATTTAACCATGGCGGCTGTTTTTTTGGCACAGGCAACCAATACGCCACTTGATATTGGTCAACAATTAACTTTACTGCTGGTTTTATTACTAACTTCAAAAGGCGCCGCAGGCGTTACCGGCAGCGGATTTATTGTACTCGCCGCAACTTTGCCAACTGTTGGCCATATACCTGTTGCTGCCATTGCATTAATTTTTGGTATAGACCGTTTTATGAGTGAAGGCAGAGCGCTTACCAATATCATTGGTAATACCGTTGCCACCATTGTTGTTGCCAAATGGGAGAAGGAGATTGATATGGAGACAGCGAAGGAGTTGATTGGGTAAAATATCCAATATCTGCCTGGTATGTAAGCAGCATTCCAATTACCTGGAATTTTCAGCATGAATCAAAAATTAATTTATTGCCGCTTGGCTACATCTTTATTCTGTCTTTAGCGGCAGCATTAGCCGGGTCCCATACCAAGGCCTCGGTATATTGTTTTTTTGCCTCTTCTTTTTTATTGAGGCGCCATAAAAAATCGCCTTTATGCACATAAGCATCGGCCAGCGATGCATTGTCTTTCTTCTTTTTCAATACGGCAATAAGCTTATCTGTCATTACAACACCTTTGGCATTATCATACGAGGTATAAAATTTCAGCAGGTTATCCCAGGGTCTTATATTTTCCGGGAAAATATTCACGGCCTGCTCAAGGGCTTTGCGAATGGCTGCGGTATCTTTCGAATCGGTTATTACAGCTTTTGAGTTGTAGGCATCGCTTATGTATTCTTTGTCTGCCGCATACAGCTTAGTGGCTTTATCAAGCAGGGCAAGACAGGCGTTTCGGTTTTTAGTTAGCTGGTAACTGTAACCCTTAATCAATATGATTGGCCAAAGCAAAACAGCTTCTTTTTGCGATGAATCGAAAAAAAGCGCCTTTTCTACAAACGTTGAATAGGCTGTTGGCTGAACCTGGTTGATATTGGCATCTGCATAGGCCGCCCTGCCATACACATTGGCAATCTCTTTCTTAGAGCTGAGTAAGGTATCATAAGTTGTTTTATAAATATTGTTATAATACTTTTTTATATCCTCGTCTTTCTTTGCTGCCCAGGCAATTTCTCCTGCCCCCGCATTGGCTTCATAGGCATTCTTATTCAGGCGCAACGCTTCATCAAAAAATTGCTGAGCCTTTGCTATATCTTTTTTTTCAAGTGCAATTTTTCCGGCAATGCTGTTCAGTTTTACATAGTGTTCTTTTGCGGCTGCCTTACCCTTTGTGTCTTCCAGCTGGTAACGGTTAATGGCTTCCATGCAGGTTTTTTCTGCAACAGCGGGCTGTTTTAGTTTAGCGTATTGCAGCGTTGCGGCTTTCATGTAATCATAAAACATATAGGCTCCGTACTCCTTTCTTTTTAAGTGCCAGTTGGCTGCCTCGGCATAATTATTCAGCAGTTCGTAATTGGCAAGGATATTACCGCAAAGTGTGTAATAATTTGAACTGTCATTACTATAATAAGGCAATGCTTTTTTATACCAGGTAATAGCATTGTTGTACTCTTTTTTATTAAAAAGTACAACCGCCTTTTCCCACATGGCCGCAAAATAAGCGGGGTCCTGCTTAAGTAAAGCATCGTATATTTCCATGGCCTGCTCGTTTTTGCCCAGGTAACGGTAAGCTTTAGCCATATTGAACCGGTTATTCTTAATAGTAGAATCGTCTGCTTTATAATATGTTTCGGCTATTTTATAACGGGCGATCGCACTATCGTATTTGCCCTGGTTAAGGAATGTGTTACCCATCAGGTAATCTGTATTATACAGGTTAGCCTCCCTGGATTGAACTTTTGAATAGGCTGCAAGTGCCCCGGCATAGTCATTCAAGCTAAAATATGAATTAGCAAGCCACTTGTTTATATTATCCTTGTCCTCGGCAGATACAGCGTAGTTCAACGCTTTGTTGTACTGAGCTACCGCCTCTTTGTATTTTTTTTGATTGTAAAGCACATCACCCAATCCCTTGTTGCTCAAACGGTCGTCGGCTTTAGAGGCCATTGCTTTTTTATACCAGGTTTCGGCCTGGGCATATTGCCTGAGCGAATTATAACTGACAGCAATATGGTATTCAACCAGGTAACGCTCCTCCTTTTTATACAACTGCTTATCCATAACCATTTGGAAATTTTCCACGGCACATTGGTAATCCTTATTTTTGAAACAGTCATTCCCCTTTTCAATTTCGGGCTGGGCAATTAATAAATTACAGCACAATAACATGGCCAGGCTTGTAAAAAACTTTTTCATAATCCTCCTGATTTAGTTAATTAAAATTAACAGTTGCCCTGGCATGAAACAATACCCAATAACCGCAAAAAAGCAAATAAAGCAAATCATTACGGGTGTAAGGCATATTGGGGTTTTCTTCGGATATTTACAGTTAATGCATTATACATGAAATATTTTTTGATTGCTTTTTTATTTCCATTACAGCTATTTGCACAGCCATTTTCAAATACTGAAATATCCGGCTGGGAAAAACAGGCTTCCAATATTACCATCATCCGTGATAATTATGGCATACCGCATGTGTATGGTAAAACCGATGCCGATGCGGTTTTTGGTTTACTGTATGCACAATGCGAAGATGATTTTAAAAGAGTGGAGCTCAATTATGTTGAAAAACTCGGTCGCTTATCTGAACTGAACGGTGAAAAAGATCTGTACAATGATCTGCTCATTCGTTTGGTGATTGATACTGCAGATGCCATTAAAGATTATACAAATGCGCCTGCCTGGTTAAAGAAAATTTTAGATGGTTATGCAGATGGTATTAATTATTTTCTCTACAAAAACCCAAAGGTTAAGCCAGCGTTGTTGAATCGTTTTCAACCCTGGTATCCTTTGCTCTGGACCGATGGAAGCATTGGCGCTATAAGCACCGGAGGAATTTCAGTTAGAGAACTAAAAAACTTTTATTCGGGCAAGGAAGAAGAGGATAAGGCGTCAGTAACTTATCAAGAGGAAATACTTACCGGCTCAAATGGTTTTGCATTTTCGCCGAAGATCACCGAAAATGGGAATGCCATTTTATACATCAACCCACATGTTACTTTTTATTTCAGGCCAGAGGTACATATGGTTAGCGAAGAAGGGCTGAATGCTTATGGTGCTGTTACCTGGGGACAACCCTTCATTTATCAAGGTTTTAATGAGCATTGCGGCTGGATGCACACCAGCAGTCAAGCCGATATTTCGGATGCGTATATTGAAAAGCTATTAAATAAAGATGGAAAAATATTTTATAAGTATGATGGACAAGATCTACCGGTTGTTATTAAACCCATCAGCATAAAATATAAAACTGCTACTGGTTTCGAAACAAAAACCTTTCAGGCCATGTTTACACAGCATGGACCTGTTATTGCCCAACGCAATGGAGAATTTTTGAGCCTCAGGCACAACAACCGGGATACGAAAGGATTTATGCAAAGTTGGTTGCGTACCAAGGCCAACAGTTTTGCCGAATTTAAAAAGACTATGGACATGGGTGCCAACCCCAGCAACAATACAGTGTATGCCGATGCTGAAGGAAATATCGCTTACTGGCATGGTAATTTTTTACCAAAACGAGATCCAAAATATGATTGGAGCAAACCTGTTGACGGCACTACATCTGCAACTGAATGGCAGGGTTATCATACGGTAAATGAAAGCGTGCATTTGTAC
>JBBKXU010000242.1:0-9461 GCA_037969645.1 Ferruginibacter sp.
TCTCTGTGCTTATCGAGCCATGTTTTTGCGGCTTTGGTTTTTGCTTCGTCTGATTTAGCTGACATTATAATTTGTATTTGAGCGTGAGAAAAGAAAAAGCCTTTTTATTATCTACTGTAAATGTAAATAATAAAAAGGCTCGTAAAAGAAATGCGAACGGATTTAAGCCCGCCCCATGTTTCTTAAATGAACTGTATGAGAAACGATGGCATGACGCATTCTTCTAAATTCAATATATTTTACACCGTACTCTTCGCAGGTTTTTTTAATTATTTTGCTGATTGCGGGGTAGTGGATATGAGAAATTTTTGGAAACAGATGATGCTCAATCTGAAAATTCAAACCGCCAACTAACCAGGAGATAACTTTGTTTTTTGTAGCAAAGTTCGCCGTAGTTTCAATTTGGTGAATAGCCCATTCGTTTTCAATGGTGTTTATATCAGCATCAGGAACCGGAAAAGTGGTTTCTTCAACAGTGTGTGCCAATTGAAAAACTATGCTTAGTACAAAGCCTGCAAACATGGCAATAATCAGAAACCCAACCATCCATTTTACAAAGCCCAGCAACATAATTGGTAAAACAATCATCATGAATGCGTATCCTGCTTTGGCAACCCAAAATGCGAAATGATCAAATTTGCTCATTTTTTTAATAGCTACCGAACCTACTTTTTTGCTGAAATATTTTTTATAATCTGATTGAAACACCCAAACCAACAATAACAACGTGTATAAAAACCAAACGTAAATATGTTGAAAACGATGAATGAAATACTTTTTTTGTGTGCTGCACATTCTAAGCATTGGTTTAATTTCAATATCATCATCAATGCCATCAATATTGGTGTAGGTATGATGTATAATATTGTGTTTATTATTCCACATGATGCCGCTTGCACCTAGTGCATTTACCGAAAAGGCAGCAATCTTATTCCAAATTTTACTGTTGCTGAAACTGCCGTGGCCGCCATCATGCATAACATTAAACCCAATTGCGGCAGTTAAGCCACCCATTACAAAACATTCCAGAATTGATATCCAATTTGCGGGTGGAAAAAATAAAACGTGTACGTATAATGCCACATACACTGTCCAGAGTAACACGGCCTTAAAGTAAAGGCTGAAATTACCATGAGATGCTGTTTCTGACTCGGTAAAATAACTTGCCACCCTTTTTTTTAATTCCTGGTGAAAGTTAGAGCCTTTTACATTTGTAAACTTGGGAGTTGCCATGTTAGAATATTTGAATTTTATTACTGCCTTAAAGGCAATTATTTTTAAGTATTTTTTTTAATTATTGCGTCGAAATTTTTTAAACCAACCATCTTCTCTGAAATAAAACCTTCGGCGTATTTAACGCCAATCATCTTACCAAACCACTTATGCCGGTAAATCACACTGTCTAAAAAATCCGGTGTCGAAATATATGTTTCCGGTTCATCATTCTCCAACCCTGTAAACTGCGTTTTATAAGCTTTTATTGCCTCAATCTTTTGTTCAAACACATCGCTTATATCTATCACAAAATCGGGTTGCAGCATCCTGTCTTGTATATACCTGAAAACATATTTTGGTCGCCACGCTTCCTGATCTACTCCGTTTCGTTCTGTCTGTATTTTTTTTAAGCCTGATAAAAATGCCGCATCCGCAACTAATTTAGAAGAGCGACCATGATCTGGGTGCCGGTCTTCGGGTGCATTGCACAAAATTATTTCCGGTTGATAGGCCCTTAACGCCGATATGATTTTTCTCTTATGAGTTTCATCATTTTGTAAAAATCCATCAGCCATTTCCAGATTCTCCCGTATATCAACCCCAAGAATAATAGCAGCATTTGCCGCTTCCGTTTTTCTGATTTCGGCAGTGCCTCTGGTTCCCAATTCTCCCTGTGTTAAATCAATAATTCCGGTACGCTTGCTATTATTTTTTTCAACCAACAACACACCGGCACAACTCAGTTCCACATCATCGGGATGAACACCAAAGGCCAAAATATCTAACTTCATTCTTATTTGGGAAATTTCTGCGTGCAATTTAACTCATTTTAGCCAATAAGCCTGTAGAATTGATATGACAATAGTCACGATTCTATACTTATCAACATTACAGCCGGTTAAGTGAGCAACTATTAAAGTTTTAAACAGGAAATTTAACTTTTCTGTTAGGAGATGATAAAAAACTGAGAATCAATTACATGGCCCTTAAAACAGGATAATTGTAACCATAAGTCTGGCAAACTTCTCTCAAAATCATTTCTATCTCCCTATCATCACCCTCGGCGTTATAAGATTGTTTGAGATTACTGCTGAAAAAAAATGCCACTGTTTGGTAAAAACGTGCGGTGAAACCGCCTTTATATTCTTTAATAATTTCGTAGCAATTATTGCCGGTTTGCCGGTTTATCAGTTTCATTAAAACCTTGCCCTGGTATACTGACAGATTACTCAACGGATCGGTAAATTCTTTTTTTAATTCTTTCTCACGGGATTTTATATAGGTTTTTCTGTCAGATTTATCATTCACGCCTTCTAACTTGACGTTCATGTCGTTAAGTATGGTGCCCGAACGTTGTGCATAGGGATAAGTTACAATTATGGCGTTACGTAATCTTGTCCATTTTGCACGGCTGTCCATGTTGGCATTTGATAAATGGCCATACAGATCAACATTGTACAGGGTTTTAGCTTCAATGGTGTCGCCATCATAAACCACGGCATAAGATTTAAGCGTGTCGTTTGTACCCGTTTGGGCATACCCAATAGCTGAGCAACAACCAATAAAAATAAGTGGTAGGATTAAAAATCTTTTCTTTAATATGAGGCGGTGCAGCCAAAGCATATTGTAAATTTACTATTTAGACTGATATTTAAATCATTTTGATGCTTAAGAGAACTATAAAATATGGGGTTTATTGTGTCGCAGTACTGCTTTTGGGTTGTTTTGGTGGAGAAACAGGGCCAACGCCGTTGGAAATTCAACATGTTAAAGATTCGGTTTCGGAGGCAAGGATAGATTCGGCTTATGCCGAAATAAGGACCAATTGCGATACATTGATGGTTTACCAGGTACCCCAAATGGTTGATTCTTTTTTGAAAGATTCGGCATTGCTGCTGCAATTTTTTGATAGCACAACCCCGTTTAGCGATGCTGATAAAAAGGTGGAAAAAGTTGTGCGTCAGTTACTTGCCGATTGTGATTCTAATTTGCAAAAAGAAACATATAAAAGAGCCCGGCTGCGGCAAAAATTAAAGCCAGTGCGGCGTAAAAAGTAGAAAGTTTTGCCCTTTTAATCGCACTCATTATTATTCCCAACGCCATAATTACCAAGCCTACCCAAACCAAATTGATAAAAGGAAAAACATAGGCTTTCAGCGTCACATATTCAATAATTTTTTCCGATTCTTTTATACCAATTTTTAGCTTGGTTGTATCAGCAACACCGGCAAATCTCAGATACAGGTTTTGGGCATACACCGTATCGTCTATCTGGTTGGTGCCAAACTGATCAATCTGAATAAGTGGAGAAGCTTTATAGTGCATACTATCCTTACTCACCAACGTGATATCGGCCATGAGCGCCACATCCGTAGGTTTGAAATGATACTTTTCGTTATTGGGATTTTTTACAACTCCATTTAAAATAATAATGCCATTGCTATAAAAAGCCGTGTCGCCAATAGCCATCTCTTTAATCTTAAACTGCGCTGTATCTTCTTCTTTATTATTTATAGCATAAGAAATATAAGTGAACACATCTTTACCCAGATAAGCTTTGGTATCGGGATTGCTGCTCATGTTATTATCCTTCATGATGTACACATCGGGCCAAAGCGTAAATTGCTCCAACACTTTTTTTGTGTCGGGATCTATGCGCTGAAACTGCAGTTCGTAAAAGCGGCGGCCTTTTTCATTACCAAAAGAATCTTTGAGGTAAGTAACTTCATAAGGCCCCATGGTTGCAGGTACTTGTCTTATTAAAGTTAAATTTTCGAGCGGGTTATCTGTTTGTTTTGTTAGCGGATCTTTGCCTGAGATGTTTAAATTAATTCCGTTTGCACGGCTGCTGCTGATAACTTCTTTATTACTTGAGGATATTAATATACCGGCAATCATCAACGCAAAACCAAGATGGGCGATAGAGCCGCCGGCCGCTTTTAGTTTGCCGTTTAATCCCGTCCAGATATAAGCCGCATTTGCAACTACGGAATAAATGGCAGCAAACAGTGCAACATAAGCAGCGCCTAAAAATCCGGCACCCTGCTTATAATAAGTTAGCGGATAAAAAACAGACAGCAAAGCAACAATTATTGCGGCAATAAGTGTTGGCACCGCAATCTTTTTTAAAATATAACCAGGTGCTGTTTTCTTGTATTTAAAATATTGTGTTACCGCACTCAATAAGCCAATGATGATGGCAACCAATATCACTACTTTGTTGTAAGAAAATTCAACATCTTCGGGCTGAGCAATGCTGCTGCCAAAGATTTTATTATAAACGGGAACTGAAGTTTTTGCAATTATAAAAATGGCCGTTAAAAAGAAAACCAATGAACCAATGAACATCCAGAACTCACGGGAATTGGTGTTTTCTTCTTTGTGTATCGAAGGCATTTTTTTCATGTACACAAAAAATAATGCCAGCGAAGGAATTGTAAAAGAAGAAACAAAGATTAATATCATTGCATTGATGGCCGTACCTGCATCGGTAAATGAATGTACTGATGTATCGCCCAAAATACCCGTGCGTGTTAAAAACGTTGAGTAAAGGATAAATATAAAAGTGAGAAAGGCGAAAAGATAGCTTGCTTTTAAAGAATGCCCGGTGGCTTTAAAAATAACCATGGTATGCATGCCGGCAATTAAAATTAACCACGGTACCAATGATGCATTCTCAACCGGATCCCATGCCCAATAACCGCCAAACGACAAAGATTCGTAAGCCCATTTGCCACCCATCATAATACCTACACCCAACACACATGCACTAAATAATGCCCAGGGCAGGGCGGGAGTTACCCAGTCGCCAAAGCGTTTGCTTTGAATGCCTGCATAGGCGTATGCAAAAGGAATAATGGTAGAAGCAAAGCCCAGAAATAAAATAGGCGGATGAATAACCATCCAGTAATTGCGGAGCAACACATTTAAACCAATGCCATCTTTAATAAAAGTTAAATAATTCGCTTGACTGAAAATTGGTCCGGCAATTTCATTTCTGGTAAGTGTAAATGGACTGCTGCCTAATCTAATATCTCCAACATACAAACCCAACAACATCATCAATAAAAAGAACTGGGCTAAACTTATCACCGTCATTACCGGTGCTTCCCATTCTTTTGATTTAAACATGATGAAGATACCAAGTATGCTGTGCCAAATGGTCCATAGTAAAAAACTACCTTCCTGTCCTTCCCAAATACAGGCCAGCAGATACTTTGGTTCAAGCTCTTTGGATGCATGTTTGTATGCATACATGTACTCAAAGTAATGATTGGCGCAAATGTAAAAAATGGTTGCAAAAATTATTACTGCTGAAATGAGTTGCGTAATAAAAGCAAGGCGGGCAAAATTCAACCAGGATTTTTTTTCGACAAGACCTTTTTTATAACTGGCTGTTGCGTAAGCAACAGTTGAAATGATTGATGCAATAAAAGCAAGCAGCACAAAAAAATGTCCAATTTGCCCTGGTAATAAATGTTCTCCTTCAAATTGCATCTGTGGTAATTATTAGTAGGTTGAATCCTGTTGGTTGGTAAAAGTTTTTTCTAATTCTTTTTTGTCATCTTTATATTTACTGGGACATTTTAACAGGATATCCTTACATTCAAAATGGTCCTCCTTCATGGTGCCTTTCATTACAATGCGTTCGCTTTTTTCAAGGTCGGTTGGTTTGCTGTTATGAAAAACAACTTTTGTTCTTCCACCCAGGCTGTCAACGGCATAAAAGCTGAGATAATTCGGGTTGTTTATTGCATCATACTCAATCGGCCCGCTTTTATCAAGTTTAGCAATCAAGTGAACAAAAGTGCCCTGCTTGTTCTTTGCAGAGTTAATGCTTTCGTAAGTAGAAAAATCGCCGGCAGAATAAACGATTAACGCAACAATCAGTGCTGCAATGCCAACTAGTAATATTATATGAGTTTTTTTCATGGTAAAAATTTCGATGCAAAGGTAAGCCCAATTGAAGTTTCTCCTTTCATTTTGTGTAACTAATTAAGCCTGATCTTACTGATTTATATCATAAAATGCTGTTTAATTTCCTCATTTAGGAAATATTGCTTTGAACTCAGCCTCATTCCTCTACAGTCGCTTATCTTTGTTGCGTTTTTTACCCTGGCATTTGTTGCCGAAAATGTTCAAATAAAATAACAGATGAAAGATCTTTCGAATTTTGATCCCAACTCGGTTGGAAACCCCGACAACAATGTTTTTGGATTACCATTTACAGAAGAGGAAGCTAGGCTCATTATACTGCCCATTCCCTGGGAAGTTACAGTAAGCTATAACGCAGGTACAGCACGGGCTCCTGAACATATTTTTAATTCAAGTATACAGGTTGATCTATACGATCCGGATGTTATAGACGGCTGGAAGCAGGGTTTTTACATGCGTCCTTATGATAAAAAAGTACTGGTAAAAAGCGATTATCTGCGTAAGGAGGCTGAACTGTACATTAATTATATATCGCATGGAGAAATTGTGGCCGAAAATAAATTCATGTGTAAATCGCTGAGAGAAATTAACGAAGGCAGTAATTTTTTAAACAACTGGGTTTTTGAACGCACCAAAGAACTGCTTGATGCCGGCAAACTGGTAGCATTATTGGGAGGCGACCATAGCACGCCTTTAGGTTTTTTTAAAGCCATTGCCGAAAAGCATGGCGATTTTGGCATATTGCAGATTGATGCACATTGCGATCTCAGAAAATGTTACGAAGGCTTCAATTACTCCCATGCTTCCATCATGTATAATGCTTTGGAAGAAATACCTCAATTAAGTAAGATTGTACAGGTTGGCATAAGGGACTATTGCGGCGAGGAAGTGGATTATATAAATGCAAATAAGCAAAGGCTTGTTACTTATTTTGATAAGGATATAAAAGAACGCCAGTACGAAGGCGAAACCTGGAAGCAGATTGTGGACGAAATTATCGGCCACCTGCCCGAAAAAGTCTATATCAGTTTTGATATTGACGGACTTGATCCAAAGCTTTGTCCGCATACGGGAACGCCCGTGCAGGGGGGCTTTGAGACAGAGCAGGTTTTCTACATTTTTAAAAAACTGGTACAAAGCGGCCGCAAATTTGTTGGTTTCGATTTAAATGAAGTTGGCGTAAGCCACGACGAGTGGGATGAAAATGTGGGAGCCAGGTGCCTATTTAAAATGTGTAACTTACTTGTAGCAGCAAATCCAGCATGATGAAATACATCTTTACACTTAAAGACAATAACGAAAAATCATACAAACAGTTTATTTGGTTTTTATTTTTTCTGCATGTTACTGCGGCGGGTTTGTTTGCGCTGAATGTCGCTGATGATATGGCAAGAATGAGTATTTATATATTATTGGGATTTTATGCAGTTCTATTTACAGGCTATATCATGCTGAAAAAACATAGTTATGCTTTTGATATCTTCAGTTTAGCCATGGCACTGTTATATGCTAACTTCTGGTTTAAATATGCAGGCATTATTGCTGTAATTATTTTTGCCGTAGTTTATTTGGCGGTTTCCATGCTAAAGGGGAAGAAGACAACTTTTTTAATTTCCGAAGAAGGTGTACATCTTACAAGGGTTTTTAAAACCGTGGTTTTTCCCTGGACGGAAATGGATAATGTGGTTTTAAAAGATAACTTATTAACCGTTGATTTTAAAACAAACAAAATAATTCAGGTAGAAATTTCGGACTCCAATAAAGCGGTTGATGAAACTGAGTTTAATTTGTTTTGTAGCGGACAGTTGGAAAAAACCGCAGAGTAAATAAAAAATGATCATGTTAACAGAAAGCCCATACATATTGTATTCAGACGGTGAAGGAAATATTTTTGAAGATACTTCCCTTTATGTAACCGGCCGCAGTGGTTGGGATGCATTACCCATCCCCGTTGACGAATGGATTGAACTGCCAACTGGTGGCAATCTCTATGAACTCCCCGGCCGTAAAGGCATTGGTATTGATGTAGAAACCGGCGAAATGCGTATCTGTGAAAAGGGGTGGGCCGTGGCGGCGTTTATTCCCCCGGCACATACTGGTTTGTATATGGCTGCATATGAAACCGAAAAAGATGCACCAACGCTGCCTTTGTTTTGTTATACAGCTGCCGGTTGGCTTGATGAAAAAATGTATGTACCTGCTGTTCGAATAGAACAAGACATCAGGCAGGAAGCAGAAGGTTATGTTGAAGAAATGATTGAAACCGGAACTAAGAATTTGCTGGAAGCTTATCCGAATAACCGGTTGGTAAAACACTTGATGGAGAATTGCTGCATGACTTATACTTGTCCGGCTGCAAGAAATCTAGCCATTGGCCGATGGGAGTGTCCAGTTCCTGTTTCTCCGGCATGCAATGCAAATTGCATAGGCTGTATTTCTTTTCAGCCCGAAGAAGAAACGATCATAAGTACGCAGGACCGGTTGACTTTTAAACCAACTGCCGAAGAGATTGTTGAGTTTACTGTGCCGCATTTGCAAACAGCACCTTTTCCCATCATCAGTTACGGACAAGGTTGCGAAGGTGAGCCACTGCTTATGTGGGAAACCATCCGTGAATCAATCATCGAAATAAGAAAGCATACGCAGAACGGGAGCATCAATATTAATTCAAATGGCAGTATGCCAAAAGCGGTAAAAGCCTTGTGTGAAGTGGGTTTGAACAGTATAAGAGTAAGCACCAACTCGGCCCGTAAAAATATTTACACATCTTATTACCTGCCTAATAATTATAAGTTCGAAGATTTATTTGAGAGCCTGAAAGTAATGCGGAGTTTTGGCGGTTGGACAAGTATCAACTATTTTGTTTTTCCGGGTATGACGGATAGTATTGAAGAATATGAAGCGCTGCGAAAGCTGATAAGAGAAACCGACCTCTGTATGATTCAATGGCGCAATTTTAATATTGATCCCGATTGGTATCTTGGTAAAATTGGCGTTACCGATACCGGCGAGTGCATGGGCGTAAAACAAATGATGGAATTGATTCGTGAAGAATTCCCCAATTTAAAATTCGGATATTTCAACCCCTCCATTGAAAGAATAAAAGGAAATTTTGAGGTTGATTTTGCACACTAAGTAAACCTAAAACCGCAAAAACAATTTTAGATAAATAGTGTAATCATCAGTTGATTTCCATGGGCCTGTACCGGTTGATTTGTAAAAGTATTCGCCTTTTTCGGTACCGGCAAAATTAAAGGAACAATTCCCTTTGGTTCCGTTTTTACAATTAAGTACTTCAATCCCTACAAAAA
>JBBKXU010000243.1:0-2782 GCA_037969645.1 Ferruginibacter sp.
TTCCTGTGGCAATGATCTGGTTGTTTAGGAAACGGGGATGGTTTTAATCAGGAATTAACCGGGGTTGAATTATTTTTTCTTATAAACAGGTACGGTACTGCAGGGCTCTCCATACATAATACTTTTCGCAACCGGCCTCAGTAGCTTTGTTATTTCTACATATGCTGATTCTGATACCGGCATATCGCCACAGCCTTTTATAACTACACGCTTATCTGCATAATCTGCAGTATTTATTTTTCTTAAATTACTTAAAAGCAACTGGTTGGTGGCCTGATCTTTTGTACCAAAAATTATTTCCCGGGCCAATGGTTGCAAAACACTGGCTGCCAGCATATATGCCCACATTGGGATCACTGCATCAGCAGAGCAGGTAAGTGCCACGGCTTTATTTTCGTATTCGGTAAGCAATTTGTTTTTTAACGCTTCCCTGAAATCCTTTTCCTTTAATATTAATTCCATAAAAAGATAGTCCTTCATATCAAAAACCGCAACCGGCTCCTTTGGAAAAAAATCTTCCAGGTTTAATGTAATAATTCCGCTCTCTGTTACTTTATTTATAAAAGCTTCGCTCATACTGTAAAATTAAAACAAAAATGCCGGGTCAGGTTAATGAGCCGGCACTTGTATTATCGTTTTAAGGAATTTTTAGAAAATCTTACTGCGCATATCCTTTATAGTTGCCTGCTTTCTCAATCCTTCAAACCAGTTATTGGTTTGGCTGCGGATAGATGATAAACGGTTATTATCCTGCAATAAGGCAGCGGCTTCATTATCTGATTGTTTAGCATTTATGCTGTTTACTTTCAGCACAAACACGCCGCTGTTACCGGCAAATGCAGGGGTTGGTTTATTGATATTCTCTTTATTAAAAGATGCACCAATCACTTTGGGTTCTACACCCAAACCATTAATAATTTGAGCAGAAAAAGTTATAGACGAATCTGCTCCTGCCTGCATCACCTCTTTATTATAAGCGGCGGCGGCCGATTCCGATGTTGGAGTGGCGCCTAGCTTAGCTATGATGATTGCCGCTTTTTTCTCATTACGAATAATGGATTCTGATCCGCTTCTTGCAGCAGCTGCATCCTGAACACCTTCTTCAAAAACCTTATCTACAACAGCAACCACAAACTGATCGCCAATACTAAATGGTTCACTAACATCTCCCTTGCTGGCTTCAAAAACCCAGCGAACGAGCGGGCGTGCATCCTGAAAATTGCCAACACTAAAATCGTTCTCTTTTATTAATGTAGGATTTTCAATTAAATTATAACCATTAGCAGTAACAAATTTTGATAAAGCAGCTGCATTTTGCTCTCCCGATGCTTTGGTAGCCGCCAAACTTGAATTGTTAATGGTAATATCGCTGGCTAGTTTTTCTTTCGCTAAAAATGCAATTTTATACGCCGGTTTAAAATCTTTTTGATTGGTGATTTCAATAATATGATAGCCAAACTGTGTTTTAACCACATCTTTAGATCCGGTCGTTTTATTAAAACAAAAATCGTTGAACTCAGGAACCATTGCTCCATATCCGAATGTGCCAAGGTCACCACCTTTATCTTTACTGCCATCAGAAGAATATTTTAAAGCCATGGCTGAAAAATCAGCACCAGCCTTAATAGCTGTAAAAATACTATCCGCTAAAATTTTTGCTGTTGCATCGTCGTTTATCTGCTCACCCGTTTGAGGGTTAGCTGTTGGAATTAAAATATGCTTTGCTTTTACACTATCGGGCATTTGCTTGCTTCCCAACATTTTTGCCAGTACATACGATTCATTATCAATATATGGACCATATACTGTACCTGCAGAATATTTTACAATACTATCGGTATACGCAGATTGTATTTTAGACTTTGGCAAATAAGTATCCTGGAAATCAATGATTGAAGTATTTCTGGCAACAAAAGCTTTAGCATTACTATCTGCAGCAAATAAAGATTTTAAACTTTCAACCTGGGTTTTAACCCTCAAACTATCTTCGGCTGTTGGTAACTGGCTGAAAGTAACATAAGAAATCATTCTGCCTGCTTCCTGCTTAAATAAATCTTTGTTCTTTTTTACATAATTGTTAATATCCTCATCGGTAACTTTTACCGTACTATCAGAAATTTCATTATAAGGAACGGCTACATATGATATATCGGCAAAATTGTTTGCTTCAATTGTTTCCTTTTCTTTCATCCATGTTGGATAATATGCGCTGGCATTAATAAGGCCACTGTATTTAGCAACCATGGTAGAAAGTTTCAGCGGATTGATAATTTCAGCGTTTACTGATTCTTTTTGAGCGCCTTTTAATTTTTTAATATTTTTTAAGGTTTCCTGAGCCTTTGCAATATCCAGTTTTCCAGTGGCAGGATCTGTCATACCCTGTTGTTGCATAAAGGGGTTAGAAGGATCACTACTTAATAAAATAGAAGAAAGTTCTGCAGGTGTTAATTTAATATCCAATTTCTCTGCCTCGGCAAAAAATATTTTTTCTGCTACCAGCTGATTCCAAACCTGGTCTCTTATTTGATTTACTTTAATACCACTTGGTCGCTGGCCTGTACGCTGTTCTTCCTGAAGCTCAGCTTCGTTGGTACGTTTATTGAACTCTGCCAGGTCAATGACAGTACCATTTACTTTTCCTACACTTTGCGATAATGAACCAAATAATTGGTTATTGCCCTGCTTGGCATCCATTAAAACAAAACCAATAAGACACAATACAATTACACTAACTGTAATTGCTGCACCTTTATCACGAATACTTTGAATAATTTGCATACAA
>JBBKXU010000244.1:0-8390 GCA_037969645.1 Ferruginibacter sp.
CAATCAGGTAACTGAGCTTGCTGCTTACGCCGCTTACAATTTTACCACCATTTTTTTCTACCATAGCCTCAGCATCGCTTCGCTTAAGCTGCAATAAAGTGCCCGTGAACAGAAAAGTGTGGCCGTGGAGGTTACCGCCGGTAACCCTTTCCTTTTTTTCATTTTTCAATTGTACACCTAAACCTTCCAGTTGGCGCAGTAACTCAAGGTTTTCTGTATTATGGAAAAACTCATATACTGTTTTGGCCACTTTTACACCCACATCTTCCAGCTCCTTCAACTGCTCCTCGGTAAAATTAGCTAGCTGCAACAGGTGGTCAACTGCATTGGCTAATGTTTTTGCAGTGGTTTCGCCCACGTAGCGTATACCCAAAGCATATATAATCCTGTTCAGCGGTTGTTTTTTTGAATCTTCAATGGCCTGCTGCAGTTTGGTTATTGATTTTTCACCAAATCCGTCTAATTTGGCAATCTCATCATAAGGCAGTGTAAATACTTCGGGTATTGTTTTTAAAAATCCCATTTCGTAAAATTTACGAACATTGGCTTCGCCAAAACTGCGGATGTCCATGGCATCTTTACTCACAAAATGAATAATACCTTCAACTATATGAGCGGGGCAAGTAAGATTTACACATCGCCAAACGGCATCTTCTTCGGGCTTAAATAAAGTATCGTTACAAATAGGGCAATGCGTAGGGAACTTAATTTTAAGTTCATCTCCTTTTCTCAGTTCTGGAAAAGATTTTACAATTTGCGGGATCACATCACCGCTTCTTTCAATCAAAATAGTATCGCCCAGCATCAGGTCTTTTTCTTTTATGTACTCCTCATTATGGATAGATATGCTGCTTACCGTAACGCCGCCAACCTGCACTGGTTCTATTTTAGCCACGGGAGTTACAGCGCCGGTTCTACCTACTTGATACTCAACATCTAATAATTTACTGGTGCCCTGCCTTGCTTTAAACTTAAAAGCTATTGCCCAGCGTGGATGATGTGATGTCATGCCAAGTTCATCCTGTAAATGCAGATCATTTACTTTAATCACCATGCCGTCAATTTCGTAACCGAGATTATCACGCTCTTTTTCAAAATCGTGCACGTGTTTTATTACACCATCAATGCCATTAAACACTTTCATTTCGTTTTTAGGACTACGGAAACCAAGGTTCCAGAGCATTTCGAGCATACCGGAATGGGTTGAAGGTTGTTGGTTGTTCGTTGCTCGTTGTTCGATGGCCTCACCCGCTCGGGCCTGCGGTTGGTCAACGGCGAAGCTGACATGATATAAAAATGCCTCCAGATTTCTTTTACATACCTCAGCAGTGTCTTTTATTCTTAAAGAGCCTGCAGCTGCGTTGCGGGGGTTGGCAAGGGGCGGAATTCCTTCTTCAATCAACGCATCGTTATAGGCTTTAAAATTATTTTTATTCATCAGCACTTCACCTCGTATCTCTATTTGCTCAATACCATACCCGCTGAATTTTGCTGACAGCGGAACCGACTTTATCTGCTTTACATTCATGGTAATTTCGTCGCCCACTTCTCCATCGCCTCTGGTAACACCACGCACAAATAAATCGTTTTCATAAATCAGGGAGATACTGGCGCCGTCAAATTTTGGCTCTACACAATACTCAATTTGGGCAAGGCCCGATAATTCTTTTGCTTTACGGTCAAAATCAAGCAGGTCATCTGCATTATAAGAATTCTGTAAAGAAAGCATGGGTACCAGGTGCTTCGTTTTTGGGAAATCTTTAATTAAACCCTTGCCCACCCTTTGCGTTGGCGAATCAGGCGTTATCGCCTGGGGGTTTTCTTTTTCAAATTGCTCCAATAATTTATACAGCATATCGTACTCAAAATCGCTGATGAGTGGGTCGTTTTGTACATAATACCGATACTCATGAAATCGAAGACTTTGCCGCAAATCTTCAACTTTATCTTTAACAGCATCAGCCGTTGAAACCTTTAACCAGACAGCTGTGCTTTTTTGAAATACTATTGTTTGATCGTTATTGTACATAAAAAATTATCAGCTTTAAAATTGCCCGCAAAGACACCAGGGCGCAAAAGAAAAAGTAAAATTAGTAAAATAAGCTTTGTGGCCTTTGTGGGAATACTAAAAATATCAACCCGGCACAATTTGCTGCAAGTGTTTTTGTAAAACCAGTTTCAACTGCCTTTTTACAATAGTGCCCATGGTGCTGCATTTAGAAAAATTGTTTGTATTAAAATGTGCGTCCAGTTCTTCCCTCAGCATTTTTATTTTATGAAATTCAGATAACTCATCCTTAATCATAATGCTCAGCAGTTCGTACAATCGCCTGCGACTGGCAACGGCACGGTAAGCCATGGCAGTTTGTTCCTCCATCTGGTATTGCTTAATCACTTCGGGGCTAAGCATTTTTAAAACAAGCTCTACATATTCATTATTCTCCCGGTAAAACTGGGGCAGGTAAAAGTTTTTTCTGCCTTCGTAACTCTGCTGGTCAAAATCTATAGCCCGCAGGCGGTATTGATAGTCTTCAATATCGGGCGTAATATCCACCACAAAGTTATAGGCACGCATATCGCCCAACAAGCGGGCAAAACATCGTTCATTAAATTTTACAAACTCTTTGGCAATGCGTATTTTATTAGTTTCGGGTTGGTGCAGAAAATCTTCCAGAAAAGCATCGCCGGGTATACCCGCAATATGTTCTTCAACCAATGTGCCTTTGTGCGACAGAAAAGTAATCCGGTTGGGGCTTAATAATTCTTCCAGCTCCAGACCATAAATACGGGAAGCGTCTTCGGCCTTAATATAGTAGTGATCAATATTATCGTTAATGCGGTTTATGATACGGATACGAAAAGGAACACTGTTGCCAAATTCGCAAAAATCTATGCGCTCAACATCCAGGTGTTTAATAAATCGGAGATTGCCTTCGGTTTTAAGCGCCGCGTAAGTTTTTATAAGTCCTTCTTTTAAAAACTCCATCTCTTTAAGGTCGTAAATAGCGGTTTCCCAATGCGTAAGTTTTCCGGCTTTGTTTCTTAGTGAATTGGTGTAGCGGTAATTTAATAAGTCTCTGTAGGCTACCGGTATTTTTACATCACGGCCATATTTATGAAGATATTTTTGTAACCTTTCGCTTACCGGAAAAAGTTCTTTCCGCATTTGCGGCCGATCAGTTTCGTTCTTTATTTTGGCGTTAATGATTTCGTTAAACTGCATGAGGTAAAGATACACCTGAATGATGGAACACGGATGACACGGATTGAACGGATTAGCACAGATTGATCTTGTTCAATTGTCTTATTTTTGAAAACTAAACCATTACTATGTTATTGAGAAAACTACTACTTAGCTATATGTTGCCTGTTGCCTGTTGCCTATTGCTTTTTACTTCTTGCAATACAGCGCAAAAGGCCGACCTCATTATTCACCATGCAAAAATTTATACTGTAGATGAAAATTTTTCTACAGCAGAAGCGATGGCTATTAAAGACGGAAAAATTATTGCAGTTGGTAAAAATGAAGAGATATTGAAACAATACAAATCTGATTCGGTAACCGATGCAGGCGGCAAAGCAGTATTCCCGGGATTTAATGATGCACATGCGCATTTTGTAGGTTATGGATCAAGTTTACAGAAAGTAAACCTTGTTGATACCGAAAGTTGGGAAGATGTGCTGCAGCGATGCAATGATTTTGCTAAAACATTGCCAGAAGGAGCCTGGTTGACCGGCAGAGGTTGGGACCAGAATGACTGGGCGGTGAAAGAGTTCCCAGACAATTCAAAATTGAATGAAATGTTTCCTGATAGACCTGTAATTATTACCCGGGTTGATGGACACGCTGCCATTGCCAACCAAAAAGCGCTTGAGCTTGCAGGTGTAAAGCCTGGTGATAAATTAACCGGTGGAGATGTTGAAGTAAAGAACGGAAAACTAACAGGCATATTGGTAGATAACGCTACCCGGCTGGTTTCGGCTAAGATTCCTAAGGGAGATAAGGCACAAGCCGAGGCTGCATTACTGCTGGCACAGGCCAACTGTTTTGCAACCGGGTTAACCTCGCTACACGATTGCGGGCTCGATTTTAAAACGGTAGAGTTGATTGAAGCCATGCAAAAATCAGGCGAACTAAAAATGCGCATGAATATTATGCTGAGCGATGCAAAAGAGAATTATGACTGGGCTTTTAAAAGAGGAAAAATAAAAACAGATTATCTAAACCTTAGTTCATTTAAAGTATATGCCGATGGAGCGCTTGGATCAAGAGGTGCCAGTTTGCTGCAGCCTTACAGTGATAAACCAGCCTGGTCGGGGTTTTTATTAAGCTCACCTGAGCATTTTGATTCGGTGGCAAATGTTATTTATGAAAATGGCTGGCAAATGTGTACCCACGCCATTGGTGATAGCGGCAACAGAACGATACTTAAAATTTATGCTAAATACTTAAAAGAGAAAAATGATCTGCGCTGGCGTATTGAGCATGCACAAGTGGTTAACGAGAACGATTTTCATTTTTTTGGAGATTATAGTATTATACCATCGGTGCAACCAACACACGCCACCAGCGACATGTATTGGGCCGGCGATAGAGTTGGCCCAGTACGAGTTAAAGGCGCTTATGCCTACAAAAATTTGCTGGCACAAAATAATTGGATACCGCTGGGTACCGATTTCCCGGTGGAAGATATAAGCACTTTTAAAACATTTTTTGCAGCAGCTATAAGGCAGGATAGCAAGGGCTTTCCGGCGGGGGGTTACCAAATGGAGAATGCTTTGAGCAGGGAAGAAACTTTAAAAGGCATGACCATTTGGGCGGCCAAAGCCAGCTTTGAAGAAAAACAAAAAGGCAGCCTGGAAAAAGGAAAATTTGCTGACTTTATTATTTTAGATACCGACTTGATGAGTTGCCCTGCTGCCGATATATTAAAAACGAAAGTATTGGCAACGTATAGTGGCGGTAAAAAAGTTTACGGAAAATAATATCCGAACAATCTTCTTTGTGTCCCTTGTGAAAAAACTTTGTGTTCTTTGTGGTTAATTTTTACCACAAAGGGCACTAAGGAAAACACAAAGTACACGAAGGGATCACACATTTACAATTCCATTCTTTATGGCATACATCACCAGGCCAACCCGGGTTTTTGCATTTAGCTTGTCAAAAAGTGCATCCCGATAGCCATCAATGGTGCGTGGGCTTACAAACATTTTTTCGGCTATTTCTTTATAGGTTAGTTCGGTGCAGGTGTATTTTAAGAAATCGGTTTCCCTGTCATTCAGGGGCACCAGGCTTTTGAGCCCGTCGCCGTCGTCATCCAGTTTATTAATGGCGTGCATGAGTTTACCACTTACCAAATCGCTGTAATAAAAACCTTTATCCACCAGTGCCTCTATTGCAGCTCTAAGTTCGGCCGGTTCGCTATCTTTTAAAATATAACCCTTGGCGCCGCATTTTAACATGCGAATGATGGAGGTTTCGTTATCGTACATGCTTAGGGCCAATACATTCACATCGGGATGGTTTTCTTTGAGCCATTGAGCTGTTTCAAAACCGTCCATTTCGGGCATATTGATATCTAATAATACCACATCGGGTAACAATTTTGGGTTCAGCTTTTCGGTAAAATCTTTTCCATTATCGGCTTCAAAAAGCACGGTATGGCCAAGGCTTTTAACCAGCTCGGCAAGGCCGTTGCGGAGCAGGCTGTGGTCATCTACTAAAACAATATTTGCCATGGGGAAGGTTTAAAGTTTTAAAAGTTTAAGGTTTTATGGTTGGTATTTCGATGGATATTGTGGTTCCGTTATTTTTTGATGACTGCAACAAAAACTGCCCGCCAATAAGCGCTGCCCGGTTTCGCATACTCTTTAAACCAATGCCAATTTGAGGGCTATGTAGCTTATTTGCTTCAAAGCCCCCGCCATTATCGGCAATGGTAAGGCAAAACATATCTGGTTTATAATCCATCGTTAATATTAAGCTGCTGGCATTAGCGTGTTTAACGGTATTATGCGATGCTTCCTGCACAATACGAAACAATACCATTTCTTTTTGCGGGTCAAGCTTATAGGGCTGCCCGATTATTACCAGCTCGGTTTTAAACTGCCCCGTATTCTGTAAAATTTTTAACTCATTGGCAACAGCTTCCTGCAAACCAATTTCGCCTATTCTTTCGCCGTGCAGGCTACGGCTTAGGTTGCGCAAATCGTTGATGGCTTTACTTATCAGGTTTTTTGTATCTGCCAATTTTGCCTTATTGTGTTCTGCAGGCTCAATGGTATTTATATTGAGTTTTGCCAGGCTTAGCACCTGCCCCACATTATCATGTATTTCCTGACTGATGGTTTTAAGGGTTTGCTCCTGAATTTCTATCTGGGTTTGCAGGAGCTCCTGTTCAAACTGCGTTTTCATGAGTTGCTTTTCTGTTCTATTTTTTCTTTGTTTTCTTGAGTACAAAGCTGCAAGCACCAAAATAAAAAGCCCCAGTAATAAAAAGGCAATAACAAAACTTACAAAATAAAATTTAATATCCTCAGGCATTGGTGCGTTTATATTTTCTATAAATTAATATTGAAACAATAAAGGAAAGATAAAGCAGTAATAACAAACTGTGATTGATTGCACCGAATAATTGGTCTGTCTTGTCCCAGCCATTATTGGTAATAACCGGCAACATGAGGAAATAAGAAAAATCTCCGAGGTTAAACAAAAACAAACCAGCCGCCAGCCAAAAGAAATAATTCTTTAATAAATATTCTTCTTCCTCGCTGTTTTGAAATTGTTCGTATATGTAAATACAGAAACAAATGATAACAAAAACCTGGCCTCCGAGCAGTACAACGGTATGCAACGTGCTTAGCGGTAACACAATAAAATAAAACACTGTACCAGCCGCCAACAATATAGCTGCATATCTGGCAAATATTTTTAAATGCTTGCGACCATGCAACCAGAATAGAAAAATATAAAAAAGGTATTCAACCGGTATAGTAAAATTATAAAGCCTGGTATTGGCATATGGCACTTTTCTGTAGTAGTTACCAATGAGCTCTACAGTTAATATAAACAAGAGAAAATAAGGCAGCCAGCGTAATTTACTTTTTCTGATGTCTTTCCAAAAAATTACGCTGGCCGCCAGAGCTGAAAATTCTACAATATGGTTTTGGGTGATTGTCATTATTGTTATGGCTTAAATCAGTTATCTCCGCATGCATTCGGGCATAATTCGCCGTGGTTAAGCGCATCGATCATTTTGGCAGATTTATCGGGCCTTAAAAGATCCCATCTGTCATTATGTACTTTTGAAACACTATCAAGAGTAGTAGGCACCAAAAGAATGGTACTTTGATATGGGGCTATTTGTCCAGGAACGGTTCCCATTATTCTACCATAAGCACCCATGTAAACCCTTATTCCATCGATTTGGTTTTCAGGTTTCTCAATCAGGTCCCTCAAATAAATAAAAACACATCGGCTCATCCACACACTTTCAGATAACGGATCTTTATCTTTTGGTAAATTACGAGAATTACGGTACAAGGTGTAGAAGTTGTTTTTGAGAGTGATAGCAACCGATGGCTTTGTCTCCCAGTCTTGATACTCAGTAGAAGACCCATCTGCTAAGGGTATGACGCCATTACCCCAAACATCAGTATGATATGAACTTGTGCTGGGTTTGGTAGGCACCAGCAATAGTCGGGTAACTTTATTTATACTTGTCGCAGCATTTACGAATCTTACTCCATCGTATGCTTTTCCTGAATTTTCAAAGAAATTCGCATATGATTTAATGATCATAGCATCAATCCATTCCGAGTTCCTGAGGTAGACTAAAGGGTTTTGTGTTTTGATCTTTTTATAAATAGAATCATACCGGGCCATCATTAATTTTGAAGAATCTTCTGATATCAATAAATTGGCAATACCGGCACAATTTACATGTAGTTCAGCTGTTTTATTTAAGCTATCTGTTTTCAATTTGTTTGCTTCTTCAGTTTCAGCTGGAGAAGCAGCGTTTTTTTCTTGATTATTATTACAGGCAGAAAAACAAACTGCTATTGTACAGATGACTATCAAATGGGCAATCTTTTTCATAATTAAAATTTGAGATTAATTAAATTTTTTTTCAAAGCACTAAAGTCTACAATCCTTTCCATATATGCAATATTATTTTCACCGTTATTTCACCGTTATTTCACCCCTTTATTTTTAGTTATAACACGATTGACTAGGAATGTTAGTTTTTGGAAGATTTACATAAATATTTTAATCACCAAAAACTACATTATGAAAAAGTTAATCATTTTCGCTCTTCTTTTTAATTTTTCTGTTAGTGCAATGAGTCAGCAGTTTATTCCTTTGCAAAAAACTGTATCAAAAAAAATAT
>JBBKXU010000245.1:0-3718 GCA_037969645.1 Ferruginibacter sp.
GTAATATCTTCTTTTATAATAAAAAATAAGTTACATGAAATACTTTTTTTCAACAGTGGCAATGAGTTTGTTACTAATTGCATCGCTTAATTCCTGTGCCCAGTCCGATAAATCAAAAAGGCCAAGCCCGCCTGCTACCGTTTCGCAAAAAATTGGTGAAACAACCATTACCATCAATTACAGTCAGCCTTCGGTGAAGGGCAGAACTATTGGTGTTGATCTGGAACCTAAGCCTGACAAGGTTTGGCGTGCCGGTGCTAATGAAGCTACGGTGTTTGAGGTAGATAAAGATGTGTTGGTTGAAGGTAAAGAACTGGTAAAAGGTAAATATGGTTTTTATATCCTGGTTACGGGAAAAGCCTGGAACCTTATTTTCAGCAAAACCTGGGATACCTGGGGATCTAATTATAAAGAAGCCGATGATGTATTTCGTGTGCCAGTGAGGAGCTCAAAAACTACTGTACTTACCGAGCAACTGACTTATAAAATAAACGCCGACGGTATTGTAACCATTTTATGGGGCGATACCGAAACCAGCTTTGCCGTGCAGGAAAAAAAATAGCCTGGAATTTAATATGCGTTGCGATCTATGTTTTTACCCAGAGTGCCTCTGAACCTTTTCCAGAAAGATTCTCTGGCTGCTAAGGGTACATAATTGCTGTTGTATGCCTGCTTATAATCTATCTTGGGATTAATCATGTATGGTTGCATCGCTCTTAGTGTATCAAATACAATGGGAATAATGCCAACATCTTCGCTTACTTTAATTTTTGCAAAACGTTTTAACTGTTTAGCCTGAAATGGATCGGTTGCCAGTGCGATACTTGTAAAGCCAAGTTTTTTTGCCTTGTGATATACATAGTATAAGTTTTCGGTACTGTGTTCAGCTTTAATTTCGGTAAATACATGTTCTTTGGGAATTCCGATTGCAACAGCGTACATGGCCATAATTTCGCCTTCGTAGTAGGGTGATGAGACAGATGAGCCGGAGTACATGATGTTTTTTGCAATGCCTTTATCGTACAAATATTTTGACCAGTACACACGGGCTTTCATGGTGCTGTCCCAGCCGGTTTCATAAAATGGAACACCCGGCACTGCAATCATATCATAACTTGTAGCGGAAGCTTTTTTTAAATATCGTTCGGTGGTTTTGGCGCTGAAGGAACAGGAGCTAAGCATGAAAAACAAAATCGGTAGATACCAAAGTTGCATTATGATCGAAGTTGACTTTTTTATCATAATCTGAATAAACTGTTGGAGTATGCTAACAAGCGTCTCTTCAAAAAGTTCAAAAGAGCATTTCAACTAAAGCCTTGTAATCCTAATGATCTCAATCTTTTCAACAAACTTATCGCCGCTGCTTTTTTTGTCTTGTATCTTTCTAACAATATCCATCCCTTCAAATACTTTTCCAAATGCCGCAAAGCCTTGTCCATCTTCGGTTCCACGCCTGTCAAAATCAAGCGGACTTTGATCGCCGATGCAGATAAAGAATTCGGTGTTGGCCGAGCCGGGTGTTGTACGTGCCAGCGATATAGTGCCAGAGGTGTGTGATAAGCCAGATTGTTTTGTGGTTTCATGCTCGATACCGGCCATGGTAACTTTTTTTTCAGGATTGGTTTGCCAAATACCAGCTTGTATAATGCCTGTATTATTGGGGTTTGAGAATGCATCGGATTTTAAAACCCGGTAAAAACTGCTCTTATTATAAAATCCAGAATCTACATAAGATAAAAAAGCGGCAACAGTCTTTGGCGCCTGTTCAGGAAAGAGTTCCACCTCAATAGTACCCATCTGCGTATTGATAAGCACATGCGGATTCTTATATTTTGTTTGTGAACAGCTTACAAGAATAATTGCCAAGAAAAGGATGCACAGTTTTTTCATTTACGCAAATTAATTGCTTTTTACTTGCAAAAAAAGCCGGGCTTTTACACCCGGCGTTTATAGTATATTGATAAGTTACCAAATCATGTTTATGAGGCAGCTAATTTTTTCTTTACTTCATTTCTCATTAAAGCATTACCCACTTCATTAAAATTATAAGCTGCCACTTCTTTATACAGTGCAGTTGCTTTATCCTTGTTGCCTGCCGCCTCATTTGCTTTTGCCAGGCAGTATTTATTATACATATCCGAAGGATTTGCTTTTTCAAAATGACCAATGGCCTCAGCGTAATTCTTCTGTTTTAGCAACAATAAACCCATATCATGTTCGTAGCGCTCAAGTTTCCGATCGTCTTTAATCGGATCCATTGCAGTTTTCATGGCTTCCAGATTGTTTTTGGCTTCGTCGAACTTGCTATTGGTAATATTGAGCATGGCCTGCCAATGTAAGTCATCTGCAACGCCATACATTTTAACTTCAGGCGTATTTCCAAGATCTTTGTTTATCTGGTCTGTCAATGGTTTCATCATATCTACGGCCATTTGTAATGTGGCGGCGTCACCAGTATGCAGTGCAATTTCAGCAACAGTGGAGAGGTGATTATTTTTCTGACTTGCTTCCATACCTGTTGCTGTTGCTAATTGGTCCATTATATATTTTGAAGCAGCTTTTGGATCATCACCATATAAATAGGTATATGCTGTGTTTAAAACGGCGCCAGTTTTGTTGTCATCATTTACGCCGGCATCAGCATAGTTTTTCCGGGCCTCTTCCAGATTTCCAAGGTATGAATTTGCATGCCCCAGTTTGTAATATCCTGCCGGATTTTTGTCTTCCAGGGTCACCGCTTTACTATAAGCATCTTTTGCCTTTTGAAAGTCATTTTGTGCACGGTAACAATCACCCAGAGTTATGTGAGCTGCTGCATTGGTGGGATTTAGCTCTGTTAATTTCAAAGCATTTGTTTCCGCTTTCTTCAGATCTAACGGAATGCCGAACATATAGCTGTTAGCGAGGGAAGAATAACCAACAGGCCATTTTGGATCCAGCTGAACTGCCTTGTCAAAATATTCCCGGGCTTTGTCATCCTGATTGTTCCCTGAATAGTTCGAGCCCAGAAAAACCTGTGCCCTTGCAGCATTGGGGTATTCGGATGCGATTTTTTGAGCAATTTCCGTTTGCTTTTCCCTGTTACCGGTTAAATTATTTGTCATATACTCGGCAAGCATTTTTTCCCAGTTACTTGCTGTACTGTCCATATTTGCATTGCCGCTGGCAATATCATCACCATATTCTTTGGCTGTGTTTGACGTGTTGGCCCGCATTAAGTAAGCCAGTCCAAATTTTGGATCCTGCTCAATTGCTTTGCTGAATGCAGCCCTCGCCTTTATTTGATCACCCATATCAGAAAAACTAACTCCTTCTTTAAAGGAAGCAATGGCTTCTTTTGACGTAGATGTTACGGGGATGTCGGTGATTTTAGCATCTCCGTTTGTACCGCCGCTGTTATTACAGGCTGGCATTACCAACAAAAGAAACAGTGAAGAAATCAGGAATGCAGTTATTTTTTTCATACATAAAAGTTTTACACCCGAAATTTCGGGCAGTTAAAAAAGAAAGAAGTTGTAGGGTATATTTTAAGCAGCTAATAAGTTAAAAGGCTTCCATCACATGATGAATTTTGTGATATTTTCAGTAACTTGTATAAAATACAATTTTTTTATGCAAAAAGAGAATTTTAATTCAGAATATTTTCATTCTGTTGGGAGTAGCGTATCTTTATAACCAAATAACTGAAGGAGATTTTATATGAAAAAAATAATTTTTA
>JBBKXU010000246.1:0-15363 GCA_037969645.1 Ferruginibacter sp.
GCGCCAGTTCCAGAAAATTTTTCTCTGCAAGTATATGCAGCGTACGCAAATATTGGTAGCGCACAGCCTGCCGGAAATTACCGTTTTGTAAAGCAAGCCTAATCAACCGGTCAAAATCACTTTCCTTGGTTATTATTTCCTCTTCTTCTTCCACTTCGGCAGTTTTAATGGCTTTTGTTTTTCGCTTAAAAGCGCCATCAGCCAAAAACAAACGATAAATAATAAAGAGCACAAATAGAATAGCCAGCGTTATCAGTAAGGCACTCAAGAACGACGACCCCAGTATACTGTTCAAAAAACCACCACCCGAAGGACGTGGTGTAGAACTTGTATTTGATTGAGTCTGTAACTCCTCTTTGTCTTTACTCCTTAGCAGGCTATCTAAAAGATTAATGTAAGCATAGTCTTTTGAGTTTTTCCAGTTCTTTACGGAATCGTAAGGCAGGTTAAGATAATTTTGATATAAAACTGTATCAATTTCAAACGCATCTTCCGTTGCAGCAGACTCATCATCATAAGTCGTTGCATTTTCTACAATCTTTACCTCTGTTGTTGTTGTGGTGGTGGAAACGGGCTCATCTCTTTGTAACAATGAAGTATCCTCATACACAAATTTCTTCTGTGCTTCTGCGCCAGCAATAAAACCAAGCAATAATATCGATATGGAGAAAAGCTTACGCATCGTCTTTCTTCAACCGATTGATGATGCCATCGGGTTGAATATAATAGCCTTTACGGTGTAAACGAATTGGGAGGATTACAAAATACCAGATTATAAATGAAAATGAAACAGACAGTATTATAACGCTTACCCAAACCGGTAGTCCGCGGTTATTTTCTCCATCGTAAGTCTGGCTCATTAAATGCGTAACGTAACTTTCAAAAAAAGCAGCAACAATAAATATGGGTACCAGGCAAATTAAAACCTTGGCCGCATCTTTTGCGTTTCGTTTAAAAGAAACCATACGTGAATAAGTACCCGGAAATATAATACCGCTTGCCAGTATAAACCCTGCAGTAGCGGCTATTACAATAGACCAAATTTCGAGGGTACCATGTATCCAGATAACCAATATTGACGGCATGCCAAGCCCTTTTGCAAAAAACATATACTGAAAAGCGCCCAGCATTATGCCATTACTCCACATAATTACCAAGGTAACTAAGCCCAGCGTAAACCCTCCAACGAATGCCCTGAAAGCAACGTAGATATTATTAGCGCCAATACGCACAAACATGGTAAATGGGTTGCCATCTTTGTACACACCAAAAGGATCGCCGTTTTCAATATTAGCTTCCGTCATGTTCACATAGTCATCAGAAAGAACACCTCTTACAAACTCAGGATTATTTATTGATGAAAAAACACCAATGGCCACAAAAAGCGAAAACAGAACCGTTGTAAATAAAAAAATGCGGTGATGCCTTTTAAATAAAAGCGGCAGCTCAAATTTCCAGAACTGAAATATGCGACTGTATTTTTCCTTTTTATTTTTATAAATGCTTTGATAGATACCTGCCGCAATGCCATTTATCCAGCGGGTTACTTTACTTTTTGGGTAAAAAGTTTTGGCATAGCTTAAGTCATCAATGAGGTTAACAAACCGCTCGGCTGTTTCATCAGGGTTATCAGTTGGCGAATGCTGATACTTGTTCCATTTCTCAGCATTCTTTTTAATAAACATGGCTTCCCTCATAAGGTAAAATTAGGGTTAACTGTTAAGACTGTAAATTCCCGATTTTTTTATTAATAAAAAAATCGATGTTTTGAATCATCTGTTGGCGGCAATTTGTAATTTGCAGCCATGGGCATCATTCAAATTGGCACAGCTTTTAATATTGATCTGGAGTTTGAAATTGCTGAATTTCATAAGCGGTTGCTGGCATACCTGATAGATTTTGGGTTGTTGCTGATATTTCTTTACGGAATGAAATTTCTTTTGTACAGGGTGTTCTTATTGGACTGGGAACCTAATATGGGACTGGATATGCTGATAATATCGCTTCCCATGCTTCTTTATTCATTACTAACCGAGTTATGGATGAATGGGCAAACCGTAGGAAAAAAAATATTGGCCATCAGGGTTATCAGCCTCGAGGGCGGAGAACCCACTTTTGGGCAGTTTTTGTTAAGATGGATTACCAAATTTTACGAATGGCCGTTTTTTTTCGGTTATATCGCTTTTTCAAATGCCAATGTACTGGGTTACAGTTTTGTAACCGGCTTGTTGGGTATTGTGGTAGTTATCATTATCTCGGTCACCAAAAAAAATCAACGACTTGGCGATTTGATAGCAGGCACGGTGGTGGTTAATTCCAAATCGGCCTTTACGCTTGCCGATACCGTTTTTATGCAGATTGATACTACGGATTATAAAGTGATGTTTCCGGAAGTGATGCGACTGAGCGACAGGGATATTAATACCATAAAAGGCGTATTAACCCAGGCAAACAAACGTAGCAATTACGATATGTGCCACCGTGTTTCTATGAAGATAAAAGAAGTGTTGCATATTAACTCCGATATGCATGTTGACCAGTTTTTGGAAAAATTACTGGCCGATTATAATTACCTGGCAACGAAAGAATAGAAACTGACCCAATAAAAAACAGGCTGTTAAAATCTAACAGCCTGTTTTTTATATAGGAATATTATCTCCAGTCGTTGAAATTCGCAGTTCCCAAAAATATTAACAAAATGATCAAAGCAAGTAACCACAACGAACCCATTATTATTCCTATAATACTACAAGTTCGACCTGCGTTAGATTGGCTATAGCTAGAACTGGTAAAAAGCTCCGGGGTAGATTGATAAGCACTTCTGTCTTTATTACCAAGTACCAACCCAATAGTACCGCAAATAACGCCAATGATAGCAGACACATAGCATATACTGGTAACAATAGAAATTATGCCCAATACCAATGAAGTTGTAGCGTTACTTAAACTCGACTGTTGGTTATAACTATTGTTGGGTGTTAATAGATTTGGCTGTTCGTTCATATTTCGATCTAAGGTCTAAATTACTAATTCATACGGCCTATTTGTGAAAAGATGAACACAACAAAAATGATATATACAATTATTCCCAATACCTGCAGGCAAAGCCCTATGATTGCACAAATACGTCCGGCTTTAATATTGTTGTACGAAGCCAGAGAATACTGCCCCGGATTAGCCTTATACAAAGCAATATCTTTATTTGAAATTACGAGGGCAATAATGCCACATATAAAACACACCACAATTGATAAAATACCAAGTACCAGTGTGGCAGTAGCGTTGGGAAGTTGCTGGGCGTTTGATTCGCCACTGGTTAAGTAATCTCTGTTTGGCTCAGTCATGTTAAATAGTTTTGGTTGTTATTAGTTTGTAAATATAGCTTAGTAAAATAATACCCGTACATAAAAAATACATGTATTTTAAAATATTGGCGCCATTCCTGAATTTCAAAATGACGTGCACTATTAAAAATGCAAAAAGTAAAAAAATGGGTATTAAAGGTGGATACAATAAAAAACTACCAGACAAATCTCCCTTCAGCAATAACACAAAACTTCTTTGAAACCCGCAACCAGGGCAATCAAAATGCGTTAACTGCTTAAACAGGCAAGGCAGTTGGTGTGCATCAAGCCAGGTGGTTATATTTAGTAGAATCGACATTTTCTGTAGTTCGTAGTTCGTAGTTTTTAGTTCTTAGTTTTAACAGAGCCTGATGTTGCCAGAGTACCCAACTAAGAACTAAAAACTAAGAACTAATATGCCCTTGCAAACAAAACCCTTTGCACACTCGGCTCACCGGTTAAAATACATTTACCTTCTTCCTGCTTATTATTCATCGGAATACAGCGAATGGTAGCTTTAGTCTGCTCTTTTATTTTGTCTTCGGTTTCGGCAGTACCATCCCAATGGGCTGAAATAAAGCCGCCTTTTTCGTCCAGCAGTTTTACAAAACCATCCCAGCTATCGGCATTAGTTGTTTTTTCGGTACGAAAAGCAAGTGCTTTATTGTACATGTTCTGTTGAATATCTGCCAACAATGTAACAATATTTTCTGCAAGCCCTTCCATTGGCATACTGCTTTTTTCTTTGGTATCTCTACGGGCAACTTCCACCACTTTGTTTTCCATATCACGCAGTCCCATCGCAAGTCTTACGGGGACACCTTGTAATTCGTACTGGGCAAATTTCCAACCGGGGCGGCTGTTATCACTATTATCGTATTTGACCCTTATGCCCAGTGCTTTTAAGGAAGCAATAATTTCACTAGCCTTTGCATCAATGGTTGGCATACTTTCTTCGCCTTTATAAATGGGAACAATGACAACTTGGAAAGGCGCAATTTTTGGCGGCAGTATCAAACCTTGATCATCACTATGTGCCATAATTAATGCGCCAATTAAACGGGTAGATACACCCCAGGATGTAGCCCAAACATATTCCTTTTTATTTTCCTTATTTAAAAACTGTACGTCAAATGCTTTAGCAAAATTTTGCCCGAGGAAATGAGAAGTTCCGGCTTGCAATGCTTTTCCATCCTGCATCAGCGCTTCAATACAATAAGTATCTACGGCACCAGCAAAACGTTCGTTGGCTGTTTTAACACCTTTAATAACCGGTACTGCCATAAACTCTTCCACAAAATCAGCATATACATTCAGCATCTTTTCTGTTTCTTCAACTGCTTCTTCTTTGGTTGCATGAGCGGTATGACCTTCTTGCCAAAGAAACTCTGTAGTACGTAAAAACAAACGGGTACGCATTTCCCAACGCACCACATTGGCCCACTGGTTTATGAGCAAGGGAAGATCACGGTATGATTGTATCCAGTCTTTATACGTATTCCAGATAATGGTTTCGGAAGTTGGGCGAACGATAAGCTCTTCTTCTAATTTAGCATCAGGATCAACAATGATACCTTTACCGTTGGGATCGTTCATCAAACGATAATGCGTTACCACAGCACATTCCTTGGCAAAGCCTTCCACGTGTGCAGCTTCTTTACTCAAAAAACTTTTGGGTATAAACAAAGGGAAGTAAGCATTTACGTGCCCAGTTTCTTTAAACATTTTATCTAACTGGTCACGCATGTTTTCCCATAGGGCAAAGCCGTAAGGTTTAATAACCATACAGCCCTTTACTGCAGAATGATCTGCCAATCCACCTTTGACTACAAGTTCGTTGTACCATTTAGAATAATCTTCTTCTCTTGATGTTAATTCTTTACTCATTTAACTTTTTATTTTTTAATTGGCCCTTAGCCCGCTATGTATATTGATTTTTTTAGCACTGCATTAACAACGAACTGATTAACTTTATTGTCTGTTAATAAATGGTTGTGCAGCTGTTTAAATTGCTCCTAAACTGCACAAAAGTAATAACTTCAGTTTTAAATGCTTTAAACAAATAATTATGCAATCGAAAACTTTACTCATAGCCTTATCTGTGTTTGCTTTTAGCAGTTGCAGCACCGCCTATAAAACAGGCCAAACACCCGACGATGTGTATTATTCTCCTGCCAGGGTAATAGAAAACGATAGCCGTACCGAAAGACAGGATCAGGTGCGTTACGAAAACCGTGATGACTACGAAATAACCATGAGTATACGTGACCCTCGTTGGCGTGATTTTAGGGATGATTATGATTACCGCAACAGCCCGTATAATTATGCATCCTGTAAAACCTATAATTACGGCTACTATTATAACCCTTATTATTATCCTTGGGCAATTTATACCGGCAACATCAGTTATTCGCCACCAGTAAATTCAACGCCCCGTATGGTTAACCTAAACTCTTATACTGGTTATAATACCAAAGTAGCCACCGGCAAAACCACCGGCACCGTTACCTGGGCAAATCCATCTACACAATATAATAACAGCAATAGAAGCAGCACCCGTAGCGAAGGGCGGCAGATTATTTTGCCAAGAATTAATACAAATTCTTCATCAAATAATTCAAGAACTTATACGCCATCATCAAACAATAATCGTAGCAGCGGAAGCTCATCTTCGGGCAGTAGTAGTTCAGGATCGGGTTCATCATCATCGAGCAGGCCGGCCAGAGGGGGGTAGTACTAGTTAGGAGTCGGAAGTCTTTAGTTCGGAGTTTTTAGCTCTTAGTTTGACATTCGATATTCAAAGTTCGACATAGTTTTTTAATCAAAATATTTTCATGAAAATATATTTACTACTCTCTTTCTTATTAATCAGCACATTTACTTACGCCCAGGTGCCTGAGGATGCGATAAGATATTCTTTTTATCCGCATAGCGGTACAGCACGCAATATGGCTATTGGCGGTGTAATGGGCTCGCTTGGTGGTGATATAACCGCAACCTTTGTAAACCCTGCTGGGCTTGGCTTTTACAAGACCAACGAATTTGTAATAACCCCTGGTTTCTTACTAAATAATAACAAACTCAATTTTAGAAATACCAATTCTGAAACGAAGAAAAACAATTTTGGCTTTGGAACTACTGGTTGGGTTTTTGGGAGCAGCAACCGCAGTAATCCAAAAAACAGCAGCGCCCTCAGCATTGCTATTACACAAACAGCCAATTTTAATAATGAAATACGCTACAATGGATTGAATGATCACAGTTCCTTTAGCGAACAGTTTGCCGAGGAATTTGCAAAAAGCGGATTAACTATTGATCAAGTTTTAAATCCCGATAACTCCCCTTTCCCTTATACATCGGCACCTGCTTTATATACTTACCTGATTGATACAGTAACCATTGGTGGCGTTACACAGGTTAAAGGCGCACCCGAATATATTTTAGATGCAGGGCAAGCACTGCGACAGGAAATGATTAAAAAAACAAAGGGTGGCATATCTGAACTGGCCATTGGCTTTGCACATAACAGCAACGACAAATGGTTTGTTGGCGCCACTATTGGTATTCCGCTGGTGAGTTATACCAGCAGTACGTATTTTAAAGAGTCGGATACCTCATCAAATACATCCAACTATTTTAACAAAGCCGAGTTCACAGATGATTTTAAAACCAAGGGAACAGGTTTTAATGGTAAGCTTGGCGTTATTTACCGGCCACAGGATTACATACGCCTGGGCCTGGCCATACACACGCCTACTTGGTTGTTTTTGAGAGATACACGCACGACTACTTTAAGTACCGAAGTAGAAAACCCGCTGGATACATTTAGCAGAAGCTCACTTAGTTATACCAATAACCAGCCCGGCGAAGCAAAATATATACAGAGTACGCCGTTTAAAGCTATCATAAGCGCCTCTTATGTATTTAGAGAAGTGAAAGATGTTACCCGGCAAAGGGGTTTTATTAGCGCCGATATTGAATATGTGCACCATAAAGGCAGTCGCTTTAGCAGCGATAACGAAAAAGTAACCGAAGATGAAAAAGTATATTACAAAGCTCTGAACCAAGTAGTGAAGAAAGATTATAAAGGCAATTTCAATTTTAGAGTGGGCGGAGAACTGAAGTTTAATATTATTATGGCAAGATTGGGATTTGCGTATTATGGCAACCCGTATAAAGATGCCGAATACAAAGCGAACCGCATGTTATTAAGCGGCGGCCTCGGTTACCGCAACAAAGGTTTTTTTATTGACCTTACTTATGTACATGCCATAAATAAAGATGTTAGTTTCCCTTACCGGTTAGAGGACAGGGCAAATACTTATGCTACACTTAAACAACAAAGAGGTAATATAGTAGCCACGGTTGGCTTAAAATTTTAACCAGGACCAAGTGCTTATTGGATGCCCCGGAAGTTTTTTCGGGGCGTTTTTATTTAGCAAAATTTTCAGCTTCCAGTATCTCCATCAGCTTTTCAAAATCAGGCTCACACCAAATCACTTCCTCATCTTTTCTAAACCAGGTCATTTGGCGTTTGGCGTATTGGCGTGTATTTATTTTAATGGCTTCAATTGCTTCTTCTAAAGATAGGTCGCCAATAATATGGCCGTACAGTTCACGATAACCTACAGTTTGTAATGCATTAAGTTTCACATGCTTAACAAGACCTTTAACTTCCTCCAGCAAACCTGCTTTCATCATCGCATCTACCCTGCTGTTTATGTTTTTGTGTAATTGTTCTTTGGGTATCTCTAAGCCTATCTTAATAATATTAAAATTGCGGTGTTTTTTTTGTTGGGTTTGAAATTCGATAATTGATTTGCCCGTTGACAGTTTTACTTCCAAGGCTCTTAACAAACGGTGAGGGTTTTTTATCTCACCTTTTGCATAATATAGCGGATCATTTTCTTCTACCTGCTTTTGCAGCCACTCAAGCCCTTCCCAGGCAAATTCGTCGTTTATTTTTTTTCTGATATTTTCATCAATTAACGGCACATCGTCTATGCCGTTGCAAAAAGTTTTAACATACAAGCCAGTACCACCAACCATTACAACTACATCATGTTGCTTAAACAACTCATCTGCTTTGGCTAATGCATACTGCTCATATTTTGCAGCATTCATTTCTTCCATAATAGAAATAGAGCTGATGAAATGGTGCTTTACCAGTTGTAACTCCGCTGCCGAAGGCTTAGCTACGCCTATATTTAACTCCTGAAAACACTGGCGACTGTCGGCCGATATGATTTCTGTTTTAAAATGTTGTGCCAGTCTGATAGCGAGGGTGGTTTTGCCAACGGCTGTTGGGCCAACAATTACAATGCAGGTTTTTGTCATGAAAATTTATGAGTTTGTGAAGAACTCTTTTTAAATGGATAGTTGTATAATTAATAATGGATAATGTTTTAGAAAGGTAGCGTATTGACAGTACCCAACACTCAATTAATTTATATTGAAATGAATTATGCCTAGAAAAATTAAAACTTTTTAGAATTAAAAAAATTATCAATTATCCATTACTCAAAACCCATCATTCTCTTCATCTGCTCCTGATTCTTCGTCTCCATCTGCTTCTACTTCATCACCTTCTTCGCTAAAGCCATCTGATAGTGCATCGGGCCGCAGGTCGTATTTTTCTTCCATCTCCGCCAGGCGACTATCAACCAAACCCTTGGTTCCGTACTGCGATGGGGCAATTCCTTCGGTACGTATACAACACGGATAAGTCAGTTTATTATCTAATTCCTTATCAACAGTTATCAGCTCTACCATAAAATGCCAGAACTTATTAAAATCGTATTCGTAAATAAATTTTTGGTTGGGGTTGCTGATCTCGGTACCTATCGCTGTTTCCACCATCAGCAGTGGCTCGGCCCTGTATTCTTTTTCATATTTCTCCAGCGATATCTCTCTGCCCCGCTGCCAGTTATCGTTGCTGCGGTAAAAAGTTGCCATATGTCTGGAATCGAACTCAAAACTTTTCAATATAGCGATATGAAGATCGAAGAAATTCTGGGTATGCATTATTGCAATATCCCGGTATACACTGTCATCGTCTTCCCAATATATTCTGAATCGTAAAATAGCCATGTGGTAAAATTAGGAATTAAATATTAAAAAGATGACTGTGAGATAATTGAGGCATAACAACAGCATCAAAACTGTTTGAACAAAAAGCATTTATTTGAATAAAGCTGCACAAAAAAATGGTTCGTGAAATACGAACCAGATCAATTTTATTACGCAATAATGCTGCTACCAAATCGTATTTTTCAGCCAGTTTGCTCCCTGCTGTAAATACGGCGTGTAGCTACAAGGTACATAATGGCCCAGCCCGGGAGCTACTACAAAAGTAATATTACTGCCAGCTGCCTGCGAGGCCTGAACCCACGACTGTGTTTGCGCCAATGGAAATAATTCATCATTTTGCCCATGAATAACGTACAGCGGAATATTTATTTTTCGGCCCGAGTTATCTGGGTTAAGTATATTATAAGATGTAGCCATGGGAATAGCCGCAGAAAACATAGTAGGCTGTGTTTCGGCAAAATACCAGCATCCGTTGCCTCCATTGCTTATGCCAGTTACCGCAACTTTATTTAACTCTATTGGCCAGTATTTTTTTACAAGCATCATCAGGGTTTGCACTTCCTGATCGAAGTATGATTCGTACCACAATCCAGCTCCACCGTAAGGACTCAGAATAAAAGCATTAAGACTTGCTAAACCAGGCTCTACATAACAGGCAGTGGCTTTATAAGCGTCTTGACTCCCCCCCGATGCACCATGCAGCGCCAGAATCATTGGCCTTTTTTCGTTGGCCGCCCTGGTCGGAGCAATGATCCTGAATTTATAAGTGACTCCGCCCGTCATTTCAAGTTCAACATCGTGTATGCCCGGAGAAAGATCGAGTGCGCTGAAATCCCTTTCTACATCGGCGAAGGTTCTACCTGAATTACCATCTTTTTTACAGCTGCTAAAGCCCACTATGATAACGAGCAGTAATTGCAGCATTGTTTTTGTGATTTGTTTCATGTTTTGGTTTTTGGTTGTTTTTAAAAAATAAGATACCCGTGGCTTAGTAAACTAAACCTGTGTTAAGAGTTGAAGTCTTTCGGTAATTGAGCAGAGGCCTTTGCTATACAAATTGTCCGTTACAGGCAGGCAGTCCGCTCCTATGCTTAATGTTTGTGCGGGGCCGACATGATGATGGCTATACCTGCCCCTTAACAAGATCATGCTGTCCATCCCGATGATCTGTTATATAAACATGACAACAACAGATTACAATATGCTGCATGAAAAATTAAAGAGGATTGTTAAAGCTGCCTGAAAACTATGCCAGCAGCTAATTCTAACGCTAGTTTCTTTGCTAATGATTAAAAAACAGTAGCAATAGCCGCAATAATAAAATATACTTCAAGCTTAGAAATTTCATTCAAAACATAAAAAGTAAACTAACATTAAAAAAAAAGATATTGATACTTTTACAAGTTTAATATAATCCCGTTTTTGATATTACGGAAAAAATAACGTATCTTATATAAATCACTACTCTACTACTAATATTTAAAGACTCGTTCAAAAAAAGGCTTTACAGTAAGTTATACTTTACATTTTATATCATTAATACCGAGTCTTAAATAAAGATGATACATTTTCGGTATCAACTTTTCCCCGATTACTAACTACCCTTAATTCCACAGAAAATGAAAAAATTTTTTACTTTTTGCTTTATTTTAATTGCAACAATCCTCATCACAGATTATAGTGTAGTTGCACAAACCGCTTTTGGTTGTGATGGCCAGTATTATGTTGGGCATTCTACCGGATTTGGTGACCCCAATTCCGGATCACAGGAATTAGATAAACTTACTTTCCCTGGAGGCATAGTTTCAACCAATCCCGTTACCCTTTCTCCCGGCAGTATTGGCTTTAACGCCATGGGCTTGAATCCTGTTGATGGATTCATATACGCTATCAGGTATCCAACAGGTGGTGCAAAAGGCCGATTGATACAAATTGGAAAGGCTCCCGGCGTTAATGAAATTGATATGGGGGAGATAGCCGCATTAAATGACAATGATATTTCTTATGCCGGATGCATTGATCGATTTGGCGAATACTATTTTACATCGGGTGACCGCCTGATGAAAATAATCAGTCCAATTACTACAACTGCTGTAGAAGTCGCTTCTTCTGGATTTTCAAGTTTTGCTGATATAACAATTGACCCTACTACTGGCCAAATGTATGGCAGTACCAATGGAAGTAATAATTGGCTATATACGATTGATAAAGTTACAGGAGCCGTTTCGGGCGCCCCGGTTGGCGGCGACCCATTAGGTGGTTTCTTTTTTGCTGCATTGTTTTTTGATGAAGCCGGAAATTTATTCGGCTACCGATCAGGGGGAAATTTTTATTCTATTGACAAATCAAATGGAAGCATTGATCAGATAGGCTCCGGCAGCGCCTACTCTAATGCGGATGGTTGCTATTGTAGCTTTGGGCGGGTTTCGCATACGCTGGCTGCAAATCTTTGTATTGGTTTAACTCCATTCGACATTTCGATTGAAGTTACCAACGAATCTCCCACTGAAGATCGAACTGGTTTAACCTACACACTTGCAATACCAGGCAACCGGTTTGCTTTTACTGAAACACCCGCTGTAATTGCACAACGCTTATTTGATGCACTTCTATTGCCAACTAACAATAGCGCTCAAGTAGCAATTAGTAATGCTGATGCCGGAATTAACAATAAAATTGTTGTGAACAATTTTCAGGTTAATTCAAACTCAAACGCAAATTTTGATCTTGAATTGATAGTGGCAAATCTTGGTGGCCCATATATACCGATACCGGTGCAATCAGAAATTTCTGGCTTGCCTGTTTTGATCGGCAGTACTGATCTTTCCGACAATCCCTTTACAAGCGCTCCCGATGATTCTACAGCACTTTCATTTTGTGTAACACTTCCTGTTAAATTGGTCAGTTTTTCGGGCAATTATAAAAATAAAACAGCATCGTTGAACTGGGTGTCGGAAAACCAGATTAATTTTTCGCATTATGTTTTAGAAAGAAGCAGTGATGGAACAAAATTCATTCATATAGCTAACAAGCAATCTAAAAACGGGAATTCATCAAGGGCGTATTATCAATATACCGATGACCTGAGTACAGTTAACGAAGATGTGTTTTTCTATCGTCTTAAAATGATTAATGTAGATGGTTCGTTTAAATACAGCAATGTAATTGTTATACGCAAAAGTCAAAAATCGGTAACAGGTGCAATCGTTAGCCCGAACCCAGTACAAATTGGTACAACAGCTACTGCCCGGTTTAATGCAGATGCAAATACTACTATTGATTTAAAGATTGTGGATCTTACTGGCAGGGTGTTGTCAAATCAGCAAACCAAAGTTTTTGATGGGTTTAACAGTGTTTTCATCAATAACACAGATAAGCTGCAACCCGGTATGTATTTATTAATGATTAATGACAGAACAACAATTCATACAACAAAATTCATCATTACCCAATAAATCCATCTAAATAAAAGGCACCGTCTCAATAAAATGAGGCGGTTTTTTTATTGACATAGTCTGCCCACAACGAACAGTCTTTGGTTTAAAGTTGCCTTTGTCAGTAAGGAATCCGGGAACAAAATTCTAATTGCTATAACCTGATCACAAATTCAAAGCTTTTAATATCTTTAAAATAAAAACGGACTATGGATACTGATGATATGGTCTATGATTTCACTCCCGACGAGTTTGACAACCGAAAAGAGTTTAAGGAAAAAAGGAAAAAGGAAGCCGAGTATAAGAAAATGATGGAGGATTGTATCGGGATGCTGAATGTCGCATTTAATGCAAAGCTATCATCGCACAAGAATCTGAAAAAGTTTTTGATTCATAAAGCATCCTGGTATCCTTACCTTATTGAATCTTTTGAGGGCGTGTGGAAAAACAAAGCGATCTATTACTGCATTATTGAATATTCGGGCGACCTTATAAACAGAAATATTTATCGACTGGGTGATCCAAGATATTATGCTGGTTTAATTACCCTGTCGAATAAATATCCGCATACTATTGTTCAGCCCGAAACCCTAGCACATAAAGTCGAAAGTATCTTTACTAAGAACGATGTTGATTTTAAACATGCGAAAAGATTCTCCCGAAAATTTCATGTAATTACAAAAAATAAACCTGCGCTTGAAATGTTATGGCATAACCGGGATTTAAATAAGCTCGCCGGCTTTCCGTTGGCAGAAATTGAATTGAACGGGCAGCAATGCTATTTTAGAACAGGACAAAAGCCAATAACACTTAATGACACGGCGACCTTCATTGATCTGGCAAAGACACTTATGGAAATTTTATAAAACCCCCATATCTACTTACCCAGAAAAAGGTAACGCTATTCATCGTTCTATCAACTAAGATTCTTCAACCACTCTTCTATTTCATCTGAGTCTTCCAGGTTCAGCTTCTTTTTAACCTGAGAGCGGATATTTCGGATGTTATCGGAACCCACACCAAGCATAGATGCCTTTTCTTTGGGTGTAAAATCCAATTTTGTAAATACAAGGTACCTGATTTCTGCAGTTAAAAAGTCGGCGGCATTTGATATCAGCAGTTGCATACAGCCGGGATGCACTTTTTCAAAAAGTGTTTTAATGCCTCCCCATTCCTTATCAGTAAGAGTAGAAGTATTTCGCAATGCATCCAGTGAAAGCAACTGCTCATCTGTAATTGAAACGTTTTGCTTTTTGAGTTTTTCTATCTCTTCAGAATAAGTCTCTATCAGCTTATTCTTCTCCATTATATTAAACGTAAAATCCTTAATTTCCGTTATTGCCAGCGTCAATTCTTCTTCGGCAATAAACCTTTCTAACTCAAGTTTTTCCTTCCTAAGCTTATGTTGCAGTTTTTGGCGCTTTACTATGAGCACAGCAATAACACTAAGTAGCAATAGCGCCGCTATTAATCCATATCTTATCAAGAGATCCTTTTTTTCAGCTTCCTTCAGCACTAAATTTTCCAGTTCTTGATTGCGGTAAGCCAGCTTTGCTTCGGCTTCTGTTTTTTTAAGTACGTTAAATTCTTCATCTATTTTTTTCTGATACAGATTTACTGAATCCGTAAAACGAAGTGTCATCGACGTATTACCTACTTCTCGGTAATAAGCCGCGGCTACTTTAAAATATTCCAGAAAGTTGAAAATAATAAACGCATAATGTTTTGTATTGGCTTCGGCTGCTTGTTTTAGTAAAGCCGGTACAGCAGCTTTATTGCCTGTTTTCAAATAGCAATAAGCCAGGTTGGTGCTAAAGGCAGCTACATTATCCCACGCATCATTCCCTATTATGCAAAAGGGTATGGCTTTTTCAAAGAAAGGTATTGCCGCAGCATATTGTTTTTGTAGATACGGAATATTACCCAAATTACCAGTCGCTATACCAATCCAGCTAGTATCTTTCTGAATTTCGGCATAATGAAGAGTGGTATCGAGCCAGTTTTTTGCCAACGCATAATTGTCATTTTTAAGAAAGGACACGCCAGCAAGATTACTACAGCCTTTAAGAAACCACTCGCTGTTTGGGTTCGTTGGACTATTATAGAATTTGAAAGCTGTCACAGAGACTTCCTGTGCTTTTTCAAAATCCTGATACCTGTAAAAATCCATCCCCATTTGGTATAACATCCAACCTTGTTCGAAGTACATACCGCTGGGATCCTTTTTCAATTCATCCAAAGAATAAAGGCTGTTCTCCATTGATTTATTATACTGACCGATTGTTCTATAAAGTTCACTTATTTGATAGTAAAAAGCTGCTAAAAAGTAAGTATTGTTATTCTTTTTACCCCAATCCAGATATTTAGCAATTGCCGCAATTTTAATTTCTAATGCATTTGGGAGTGATTCATAAGTGCGCATTTCATTGAAAAATTCAAGATATTTTTTCTCTGTTTCGTCGCCATCCTGCTTCACCCAACGTGATATCTTTTCA
>JBBKXU010000247.1:0-6024 GCA_037969645.1 Ferruginibacter sp.
TGCCGAAATCCAAAAAAGAAATTTTCCTTAATGGATTCACTGGATTGTAAATACACTTCTTTTTGTATCTCTTTTATTATTTCTTCAGGTAATTGCTTGCTCACTTTAATAACTGGCAATCCTTTTAAAATAAAGGTGCCGGGAGTTTGCATCAACTGTAACATGCAGTCATTGTCATTACAAATGCGAATCAAAATGCGTTTATCAAAACCCTCGTAAATTCCGGAGACAGCAGCAGTAATCAGGTATTCACTTTCAAATAATATTGCTTCTGCGGGTGGTTGCTGCAACCTGCAGGAATGCTCCATTGAAGATTTTGTCTCTTTAAATATCCTGTGAATGATTACCTCGTACTTTACAGACTGCGTGATGTAATGCAAAAAATAGATGAAAAGAAAAATATCAACAATGGTAAGTATTATCAGTAAATAAGTACTTAATGCAGGAATCTGAATACCGGAATCTATATCCCTTATGGTACTCAATAAAAATAAAGAATATACGATGGTTCCCACGTAAATACCCAGTACCACCTGCTGGAACCGGCTGCCTATCAGTTTATCTAAAATCCGGTTACTCAGTTGGGATGCGGTCTGGTTCAGTACAATCATTACCATAGAAAAACTAAATACGGTCAACGTAATGATTCCTGCTGCAATAGCCGATATAATGCTTCGTGCAGTAGAAGCATCCCGTAACCTGAGCCATTGCAAATGAGACTTTATTTCCATGCCTTTTTCAGAAAAATCAAATGCAATGCTAACCAGGGAAAGTACAAGAAACGCAGTAGCAATGATGGCAGGATAAAAAGCTATGCTGTTTACAATTTTGTTACGGTGTTCCTTAATCCAGGTTCTGATATTTGTCCACATAGTATATTGCTGTTATTCATATCGTCAAATTCGGGGCATCTACTGCTAACTAAGCAGCCTCTTCAATTGTTATAAATTATTTCCCTTCTTCGCTTTTGTTAATTTACAGTATCGCTATTTCTTTGTCATTTGCAACATCAATTCCGGATTTTTAAAACCCCCAATAAAATGACCCAATTCAAAGTTGTGTGTATTTAGGGCACCAGGTGTTACATAATTCTAGATATAAGTTGCAGCATTTACACTTTTTATTAAATATTGAGTAGCGGATTAATGAAGCAGAATGAATGAATTATACAAAAATCATAGCTAATAGTGTAATGATTTAAGATCATAATAAGCCCACCTTTATAACGATGTAACATCAATTCAAATAATTCTGCAGGTTGTTGATGGCCTGGTACGCAAGCTGAATCCGTTTATTTTAAAGTCGTTTTATTTTTCGGTACGTGCAGGGTCATAAATAACAGTATTTAAAATGAGTATAGATGAAGATTATTTGAATAATTATGGACTAATAAAATTTAGAAAATGATACAAAAAAAAATCTATTTGAAAAATCAGGGGTTGAAAAGAAAACTATTCAGCCTTCTGGTTCTTGTAATATTTTTAAGTGCCTGTAAGCAAGGCCAGTTTTTTGGTAAAAAACAAGTAAAGTCATCTTCAACAGGATGGAATTATGATGATAAAAACATGGGCAATTTTCACGTAACAAAAATGAAACATTCAAAAGCCGGCCCGGGGATGGTGTTTGTTGAAGGCGGGAGTTTTGTTATGGGCGCCAAAGAAGAAGATGTAATGGGAGACTGGAATAATATTCCACGCCGTGTAACAGTAGCTTCGTTTTTTATTGATGAAACCGAAGTAGCGAATGTTCATTACCGGGAATATATTTATTGGCTTGGGAATACCTTTAATGGCGATACCGGCATTCTAAACAAGGCACTTCCTGATACGCTTGCCTGGCGTGAGGAATTAGCTTATAACGAGCCTTATGTTGAATATTATTTCCGTTTCCCTTCTTATAATTATTATCCTGTTGTTGGGGTATCGTGGCGCCAGGCACATGATTTTTGCATCTGGAGAACAGACAGGGTTAATGAACTGAAATTAATCGAGGCTGGTTACCTGAAAAAGGATTTTACAAAGCGGGAAATGAAAGGCGGTGGTGCCGACGGCTCGTTTAATACCGAAACATACTTAATGAACCCGGAATTAATTCAGAACAAAAGCAAACCAAAAAAATCTGATATGCGGGATGTGAACGGTAAACCGAGAAGCACTGTGCGGATGGAAGACGGCATTTTAAATATGGCTTATCGATTACCTACTGAAGCTGAATGGGAATATGCTGCATATGGATTAATAGGGCAAAACCCAAATCCACGTACCAAAGAATCCAAACATGGTGATGAAGTCTTCCTGAATCAGCAAATTTATTCCTGGACCAATAACCCGAATGGTTTGCGGGACAGGCGCAGGGGTGTTTGGCAAGGCAAGTTCCTTGCTAACTTTAAAAGGGGCAGGGGTGATTATATGGGTATTGCCGGAGGTTTAAATGACCGCTCCGCTATTCCTGCAACTGTAAAATCATTTTACCCTAATGCCTGCGGTTTATATAATATGAGCGGCAATGTGAGCGAATGGGTTATGGATGTTTACAGGCCAGTAACTCCTCTTGACGGCGAAGACTTTAATTATTTCAGAGGTAACCTGTTTCAAAAATATTATAAGGATGGCTCGGGTGAATACGAAAGAGATTCACTTGGCCAATTGAAAAAGGTTAGCATCAGTGACGAAGACATTAAGGACCGCCGCAACTACCAGCGTAATAATTTACTGAACTACCTGGATGGTGATTCTGCCAGTCAAGTTTTTTATGATTATGGAGTTGCTTCACTCATAAACAACGAATCAAGGGTATTTAAGGGGGGTAGCTGGAATGATATGCCCTACTGGTTATCGCCGGGAGCACGCCGTTTCCTGAATGAAAATCAATCTTCAAGCAAAATTGGTTTCCGCTGCGCCCAAACATTTATAGGGCCTTCGGGAGGAGCAGGCTTTAAAGATGGTAATATATTTGGGAAACGCAAACAAAATGCCCGCAAAAGAAATTGATTTGTAATCGTTCTTTATTTTAACTCCTTAAAAAGCCTAGGTCATTCTAAATGAACTTCTTAGGCGTTGTATCGGGGAGCAAAAAATTTTCTAACCAAGTTATAGCTGATTTTATAAGTTTTGGTAGTGCATTTTAGAAAGTTAATATTGAAATTTGGTAGTCCTATCAGTTGCCCGATTCACAAAATATTGGCAACACGATAGAAATTAATATGCAATTTGAATTGTGATAGAATGACAATTTGAATTGTGAACTTCCTTTCGCTCTAATAATTTAAGGCGATTACTGGTTCGGTTTAAATTAATTCATTAAAATCTGAATAATCAGTTAATACTATTGTTTTAATTCATCGCCAGATTGGGTCCGGACAAATAAAATAAGCTATCAAAAATTACAGCAGTTTATAAATTTTCTTAAAAAGATATTTATTTAATATCCTTTACGCACCTGAATCCTGTATGTTCTAAACCGGTATCCGGGCTGCTTTTCATCCTTCTTGCCACTCTATATCCGCTGCAATAAGAATCATGGCATAGAAAACTACCTCCGCGTAATATTCTTTTGGCTGTATACGGTTCGTCTGGGTCAAAACTTTTGGGAGGGCCTTGGGGATTCGTGGTCGTTTTGCCGGTGCCTTCTTTGTAATAGGAATCGCTATACCAATCGCTACACCATTCCCAAACATTACCGGCCATATCGTATAGCCCATAACCGTTAGAATCATATGATTTTATAGGTGCTGCTTTGACAAATCCGTCTTGCCTTTCATTTAAATACGGGAAATTTCCTTCCCAACTATTCGCTTTCGCAGTGCCTGTACTTACATGTTCATTTCCCCATGGATAGATATTATTAATTAAACCACCTCTTGCCGCAAATTCCCACTCCGCTTCTGTTGGCATACGTTTGCCAGCCCATTTGCAATAGGCCATAGCATCATACCAGCTAACCTGCACAACCGGATAATTCTCTTTTCCTTTGATACTGCTTCCAGGACCTTCGGGATGTTTCCAACAGGCACCATTAACCCAAAGCCACCACTGACCGTAATCATTAAGATTTACCGGACCGACTGTTTGTTTGAAAACCAACGATGCAGCAATCATAACACTATCTGGCGGTTTTGGCGTTCCAGGCGGCACCGATTTTTTCAATTCTTCCCAATCTGGTTTTTTCTCGGCAGTTGTTACATATCCTGTTGCGGAAACAAACTTTTTAAATTGTGCATTGGTTACTTCTGTTATATCCATATAAAAAGAAGATACTTGCACTTTATGTTTTGGATATTCATCGGCACTGGCCTGATTATTATCAGCACCCATTTCAAAAGTACCGCCTAGAATGAGTATCATGTCCGTGAAAGAAGTATCGCCATTGAATTTTATGAGGGATGTATCTGCATTATCTCCAAAACGCGAAGGTACCTCCATGCAGGAATGTATAGAATCCTCATTTATTGACTCCGTTTTTGAAACAGAGCTTTTACATGAAAAAATGAAGACAATGCTAGGGATTAAAAAAACAGAACTTTTTTTCATAACTGTTATAAAATTAATGCTACTGATAAATACTTAGCACATTTTTTTATCATTGCATTTCAAATTCACCTTTTAATCTGATATCTCTCGAAGATGCGCCAATCATTAAATCAAAATCTCCGGGCTCGGCTACCCACTGCAATTGTTGATTGTAGAATGACAGTTTTTCTTTATCAATAATAAATTGGATGGTTTTACTTTCACCGGCCTTTAGTTTTATTTTTTTGAAATCTTTCAGTTCTTTTACAGGCCGGACGACAGAACCAACTTTATCCCTGATGTACAATTGAACAATTTCTTCTCCATCGTATTTGCCGGTGTTGGTTATAGTAACAGATACGTCAAAATGTTCATTCGCCTTAATTATCTTTTTACTTAATTGCAGATTGCTGTATTGAAAGCTGGTGTAGCTTAAACCAAAACCAAATTCATATTTTGGATAAATAGACAAATCAATATAAGAAGAATTGTAATTACGGTTATTGTCATTTTTTGCAGGGCGACCGGTATTAAAATGATTATAGTAAATAGGTATCTGGCCCACACTAAGTGGAAACGTAATGGGCAACTTTGCTGAAGGATTGTAATCGCCAAATAACACATCGGCAATGGCATTACCCGCTTCACTACCCAGCCACCAGGTATATAAAATAGCGGGAGCCTCATTAACTGTAGTAAAGACTAAAGGACGGCCGGCATTTACCAAAACCACTACCGGCTTTCCAGTTGCCAGTAAGGCTTTCAATAAATCTTCCTGTACACCAGGTATATTAATATTACTTCTACTTTTAGCTTCTCCACTCATATCTCTGCGTTCACCAATACTTAGTATAACTACATCGGCCTGTTTAGCAATTTCAATGGCTTCGGCAAATCCGTCTTTATTATTTCCTTCAATTTCGCAACCTTTTGCATAAAGTAAATTGGCGGTAGTACCTATTTTATTCTGCAGCCCCTCCCATTGCGAAACAATAAAGTTTGAATCAACACCCGGCACTTCCACATCCCAAAAACCTTTGTTTTGCTTTAATGATTTCACCAGCGGACCAATAAATGCAATGGTTTTGATATTTCTAGATAAGGGTAAGAGCTGCTTTTCATTTTTTAACAGTACAATACTCTTTGCAGCAATTTCTCTGGCCGCTTTTGGATGTTCCGGATTATTCAATGCCAGCTTTTCTCTTTCTGCATTGCAAAATTTGTACGGATCGTCAAACAAGCCGAGTTCAAATTTCTTTGTTAAAATCCTTTTCACCGCATCATCAATTAATGACACCGGTACTTTTTTATCTTTTACCAATTGAGCCAGATTGTTTTTATAATTGCGGCTTTCCATATCCATATCGCTCCCGGCGGTAATGGCCGATAAAGCTGATTCATATTCGTTTTTTACGTTGCCATGGTTTATCATTTCACCAATGGAACCCCAATCACTTACCATAAATCCTTTGAAGCCCCATTTGCCTTTTAAGATATCTCTTTGCAAATATTTATT
>JBBKXU010000248.1:0-5737 GCA_037969645.1 Ferruginibacter sp.
GACAACGATATTTCGATTTAAATAATATTGATTGTTAAACACTCTAGCCGGGCCTGTAACGGGGTAGACACTAACGGCAGTACTTCCCAAATCATTACCGTTGGAATTTATTGATACAACCCTGGTTGCGCCCGAATTAAAATGAACCCAGCTGCTGCCGCTAACCGGCTGTGTGATATTGGTAATGGTTGCTCCAGAATAAATAGCCGATTTATCAAACACATGAATATCATCAATACCAACTCCCTCCAGATTATAGCCCAAATCGCTTGCCATTACGAAACGAAAACGAACATTATTTGCGGTAGTTGGAATATTAAGACTTGCCACATGCCAGGTTCTTAAGGAAGTACGCCATTGGTGTTTGCCTGTTGGATCGTTATACCAATTGGTGCTGCCCGCTTGCGCATTGGTGCCCATCCTGCTCCAGGTAAGGCCTCCGTTAATTGAATATTCCACCCAATTATAATCGGCGGGCGTACCGTCTTCAATATCAAAAATATGACTGAAAGACAAAACCGGTTGCGTTAAACCGCTTAAATTAAAACACGGCGAATACAGGAATGATCTTTCATTGGAATTATACCTGCCACTTAAATTGGTTACCCAGGCATTGCTGCCATTTGCTGCTTTATTAATTATGGTATTGGTGGGTGTACCTCTTTGCCAGCTGCTGTTCTGACCATTAGTGTACCAACTTCCATTGCCGCTTTCAAACCCTTCAAGGTAGGGGTAAGTAGCTATAACTGGACTAACATGAATTGCATAATTTAATATACTATCGTTGCTGTTATAAGTATCTGTTGGCTGATTAACCCAGAAATTAAAATTGTAGTCAGTATCAATCAAAAGATTTTCCGGTGCCGCAAATGTATAGGTCGTTGCTCCCGGTGGTAACGAGGCAATTGTTTCCATAACTGCAGCTCCGCCATTTACATTATAATATACAGGTACGTTGGTAAATGTGCTGCTGCTGTAATTTTTTATCTCGAAGGAAACAGATTGATTTCCGGCAATACCACAACCGCTAAAGGACGGCGAAATAATTCGGGTTATTCCAATGTCGTTTGATACTACTTTTATTCCTACATCATCAAAAGTATAACCATCATCCTGATCAATAATTGGATATGGCACGTTAGCCGATGTATTGCCCTGCTGGCTGAATTTTAATTGGAAACTGCTGCTGATAGGTTGCGCAGGCAAAACCGTATCCAATACATCATTCACATTAATGATCCCATGTTTATACTCACCCAATGCAGCCTGATTAGCAATCAGGTCGTATGCCAGCACCCATGCTTTTGTATCATCACCACGTATCCATACTTTGTTGTTAGGATTATTTTCGTTGCCATGATTTTTGTAATAAAAATCAATTCGTAACTGCTGACCGGTTGCGTAATTACTCAGGTTATAAGTCATCAGCAAACTATCAGTTGTTGATACTGCATTATATGGAAACTGATCTAAAGTAATGGCTTTAGTGCCATTTAATGCAAAGCCAGTATTTACAAATGTTCGGGCACGGCCTCTTACTGAATTAGTTTTAAAGTCAACCCGATCAATACTATCAAGCCCTGTTGTATTTGTAATATAGTCTTTGGTTAAAGCATTTTCAAAGCCATCAACAACAGGCAATGTAACCACTGCATTTGATAAATGTTTGATGGTAACCGTTGTGGTATCATCCAATATTTGTGTATCACCTGCTCTTTTTACCCAGGCTTTTATTGTATAAATTCCGGGCGCAGAAAAATTGGCTGTTGTGGTAAAACTATGCTGCCTGCTTCCGAGGGCGGCTATAACAACCGAACTGGTTTCCATTATTGTTGCACCTCCATTTATCTGATAATACAAATCGTAAGAACCGGCAGTAGCAGCGTTATCCAGATTCTTTATAGTAAATCTTATTTGTTCGGTTGCCGATAATGCAGATGATGTAAACTGTCTTCCTGTTACCGGTGCATCAACAGAAACGGCTTTCATATTATTATCAAAAATTGATAAACTGCAAGTGCCGCTCGCCGGTAAAGCCGATCTGGAAATAGATCTTCGCCCATTAACTGTTCCGTTTTTTGCACTCACACCAAACCAATAAGTAGTTGCACTATTCAACCCCGGAATCAAGTAAGTAAGATTTGTCGTATTTCCGATAATAGCCATCGTATCGGCTTTCAGTTGCCAGATATCATAAGATGTGGCGCCGGTTATAGCAGGCCAATCTAATTGCACAAACCCATCACAGGGAACCGTAGCCGTAACAACTGGTTGACTAATTACCGTAAAACTAAGATCACTTTGATCATTATAGGCAGATGCATTTCTGCTAACCCTTACCAAATAATTATTGCTCACTGTAACGGGTACAATCCAGTTATAAGACTGACGGTATGCAGGAACATTATTATCAATCAGATTCCACGTTGAGCCATCGAAATATTCAAGCGTAAAACTGTTTGCTTCATCGCCATATGCATTCCAGCGAATTACTTCAACTTCGCCAGGCACTATTTTTTCGGTTCCAAAAGGATATTCAACGATAACTCCATTCATATCTAATTGATAAGTAAGTACGTAGTTTTGCGGGCCATAGGGCAATGCAAATGCGTTAACATTTAAATCATAATTTCCTGCAGCAGGATTATCAATTACAACCTGCTCAATATTATTAACTCGGTCAACGCCTTGAATTGCGTTGTTATTTACGTTTGCCGGCGTTGGGTCTAAAATTAAAGGCAGATGTGTAATATTCCCCGGCGCAACTACAGTAAGATCATAGTCGTTTATTAATGTAGTTGCAGCATTGGGTGCTGCAGCAGTATCGGTCCAATACAACATCACTTTTAATCGCCTGACGCCCGCAGACACTGCAATTGTATTTGTCGAGGGCGCTGTACTTCCGATAAAAAAACGATTGTTTTCAATAGCTTCAGCAGCCCTTCTTGCATTTAAATTTCCAAAACCAAAACTAAAATCCGGACCGGGATTACCCATATCTTCGGCACTGTTACACAATACAGCTTTTATTAAAGCGGCAGGTGGCACAGCGCCTCCATTTGATTTTCGAAATTGTTCATTCAATAAAGTGGCTGCACCAACAACCAATGGCCCCGACATACTGGTACCGCTGCTGGTACCATAAGTAAAATTATGACGCGTTGAAAGTACATTGTATCCTGTAGCTACAATCTCAGGCTTTAATCTGCCGTCGTTTACAGGCCCCTTACTTGAAAAACCTGCTATTGCATATAACGTATCAATTGCGCCAATCGTCAACACATTTTTAGAAACCTGATAGCCGGATTTAATGGTTGCGTACCCCTGAGGAAAAGCGCCACATGTTAATAAGCCGTCATTACCTGCAGAAAAAATATTCAGCAGGTTTTTATAGTCGCCCATTTGCTTATCAATATAATTACTGAGCACATCGTATGCGCCATTGCCGGGGCACCCACCTTCGCCAGCGTAATAAGAATTGTTGGTAGCAATCATATTGTAATCGGCAATATAAGTTGGCGCAGATGTAATGATATCGCTGAGATACTGACTTACAATGGTTGCTCTTGGAGCCATTCCATTATGCCTTGGGTCTAACAACCCTCCGCCAGCAACCGTACCAGACACATGCACACCATGAAAACTGAACGGAAAAGGAACCCGATTAATGACCCTTTGTGTAAAATCAAGGTGTGGTGTAATTATTTCAGAATTGTCGCCTACACCAACCACAATCCCTTTGCCGCTTAAGTTTTTGCCCGATGGCGACAACAAGCTCGTTACTGCATGCTTTCCAACACTCTTATAGTTTAAGAGTTTATCGGTTAAATTTTGTAAGCTGACATAACTCACAAATGGCAATGCAGCTATTGTATTTATCTTATCAATACCAATCTGTATAAAAACAACATTTGCATCAGTAAATTTTGTGGGGGTGATTAATGCACCTGCTTTTTGCAACTCCGCAATCACAACAGACTTACTTATAGCAGTATAATAATTTATTGCTATCAATTGCAAATCTTCTTTATTATCCGGCTCTTTATAATTGGCAAAAGCTTTATCAATTTTATACAGCGTGGGAATATTGTTTATGGAGATTATACCGAATTGGCCTGCCTGGGAAAAATCGAAACTACTTTGTATAGTTGCCATGTAAGCATTGCCGGGCAAATAGTTTTCTAAATTAACGCCAGCATTTCTTAAGTTCTTTTGTGTTTGAACAGACGGAAGACTTGAAAACTGCAACAGCACATAATAATCATTGCTAAAAAATGAAGGTTGCAACCTTTGTTTTTGAAAGCTCTGTTTTTGAACATTATTGCCTGTAATAAAATTGCCCGCTGCGAAACGAACGGGCAAGTCGGCATTTTGGGCGGAAAGCGTAACATGACTAAATAAAAAAGCTGCAAAAAGTAAGTATAAGTAGATTTTTTTCATTTGGTTAAACGTGTAGGATTTTTGGTCAAAAAGTCTTGGTTACAAAAATATACATAAAATAATAGATAAGACCCACTGATAACGCTTTTGTTGCCTCCCGTATTGTCATTTTACCCATATTAGCCATTAATTTCTCTTTCAGCTTATCTTTGCCGCCCTGATGAATTTGGAAATGTTGTTGAATGGATACGCTAATGACAGCCGCTGTTTTAAAATAGTGGACAGGATTACTGCATCCCAACCGCAACAAATTCAGCTTAAAGGACTCCATGGAAGTACTGCTCCATTCGTTGTTTCGTCGGTTTTTAAGCACAGTTCCGCATCTCAGCTAAATCACCTTATTATTTTAAAAGATGCTGAAGAAGCTGCATATTTTCACAACACGTTGGAAAATATTACCAGCGCCCTCAATCTTTTCTATTTTCCGTCGTCCTTTAAAAATAAGAAGAATTACCGGCTGCTTAATGCCAGCCATGTAATGTTAAGAACTGAATGCCTCACACGTTTTTCGAATCCTCTGGGCGAAAGAGTTGGCGCTATCGTGACTTATCCAGAAGCATTGTTTGAAAAAGTGGTTTTACCCAAAACACTTTCGGCCAATATTATCTCCATAAAACAGGGCGATACCATTGACCCTGTTGCCATTTACGAAAAATTTGTTGGCTATGGTTTTACCCGAACCGATTTTGTTTACGAACCGGGCCAGTTTGCAGTACGTGGCGGTATTTTGGATATTTATTCTTTTGGCAACGAAAAACCATACAGGATAGAATTATTTGGCAATGAAGTTGACAGCATCCGCATTTTTGATCCGGAAAATCAGTTGAGCGAAAGAAAATTATTGCAGGTAAGCATTATACCCAATGTAGAAACTCAATTTGATAGTGGAGAAAAAGTTTCTCTTTTAGAATTTTTACCAGAGAATACGGCTGTGTGGAGCGATGACTGGGGTTTTATCAAAGAAAAAATTGAGCAGCAGGAAGAAGACCTGCAACTCTATTTAGAACTACTTAAACAAAATCCCATTAGCACAACAATTACTTTAGAAGAAGAAGATAATTACCAGAGCAAAACAGAAGTAAGTGAAATTGATTTTACAAATGCAGCAAGTATTGAGGAAGAAATAAAGCAACGGCATATTATTGAGTTTGGCAACAAAACACACTTCCAAACGAACAACGAGAAACGAGAAACAATAAACTTTGCAACCAAAGAACAACCCGCCTTCAATCGCAATTTTGCACTCTTAATAAAAAATTTAAAAGATTACGAAGAGAAAAAATACAGCATCTACCTT
>JBBKXU010000249.1:0-6960 GCA_037969645.1 Ferruginibacter sp.
CAGGGAGTTGCCGATAACATCGGATAAATTGATTTAGAAAATTCGGGGAGGCTGGGTTAATTTCAAAAACCTGCTTTTTGCTAAGGGCTTCACTATAAAGGAGCATGATAAAAAATAAACTCAGCAAAAAATTGTACCTTCTGCATCCATCAACAATTCTATCATGAAAAAAATGGCATTGCACTGGCAGATTTTTATCGGTTTGTTTGCCGGCATTGTATTTGGATATTTCCTGCCCAATCATATTCAATACATAGCCTGGATGGGTACCATCTTTTTAAAATCATTGAAGATGATCATTGTTCCGCTCCTGCTTTTTTCAGTAATGGCCGGAATCATGAATGTTGGTAATCCCGCAGGCCTCGGAAGGCTCGGTTTAAAAACAATAGGCTTTTATGTTACTACAAGCCTGTTAGCTATATGTACCGGCTTATTCATGGTGAATATCATGAAACCGGGTGTGGGAGCTGACTTGGGTTTTAACCAACCGGTAGAAGGCCTCGCTGCTGCCGGTGATAATTTTGGTGCTACTTTAATGAATATCATCCCCGAAAACATTTTCCGTTCTTTCGCCAGCGGCGATATGCTATCTGTTATCTTTATTGCTGTGCTGTTGGGCATCTTTGCCACCCAACTTTCAGATAATTACAAAGAGATGACGCTTAAAGGTGTTAACGCCGGTTTTGAGCTGATGATGAAAGTTACACATTTTATAATCCGCTTTACGCCATACGGAGTAATGGGCATTATTGCTGTGGTAGTAGCAGAAAATATGGGCGAAGAAGGAGCATTAGCTGGAGTGTTTTTACGATTGGGTAAATATATGCTCACGGTCATCATTGCACTCTCCATTCATGCATTTATAACATTGCCATTGATTTTACGGTTTGTGGGCAAAGTAAATCCATTTAAACATTTTAAAGCGGTAAGTACACCACTCGTTACCGCATTCTCCACATCATCTTCATCAGCAACACTGCCACTCACATTGCATGCAATAGAGAACAGGGCTGGTGTTTCCAACAAGGTCAGCAGTTTTGTATTGCCGTTGGGCGCCACCATCAATATGGATGGTACCGCACTGTATGAATGTGTGGCAGCCATGTTCATTGCGCAGGCTTATGGTATTGAACTCGGTCCATTGCAACAAATTTTACTGGTATTTACTGCGTTACTGGCATCCATAGGTGCTGCCGGCATACCCATGGCGGGATTGGTGATGATTAGTGTTGTGCTCACTTCCGTTGGTCTTCCGTTGGAAGGTGTGGGCCTTATTATTGCGGTTGACAGGGTTTTAGATATGTTCCGCACTTCCGTAAATGTATGGAGCGACACAACCGGGGCTACTGTTATTGCAACCAGTGAAGGAGAAAAACTCAGGACAAGCATCAGACAGTAAACTATGACTTAAACAAGTAAATAATAATTTTAGCCAACACTGCGATAGAAATACAGATTTAAATTTATGCTCTCCAAAATTTCTTTCTCAAAAAAAACATTTGTATTTTATAGGTCTGTATTCTCCACTTAAAACAAAAATATTATGACTAAGGCAGAACATCTCAGCAACAAAACTTCTCCTAAACGTATTCTGGCACTTGACGGCGGCGGCATTCGTGGCGCATTAACATTAGGTTACCTGCAACGTATGGAAGATATTTTGCGAAAGCAACATGGCAACAAAGCCAGCTTCAGGCTCAGTGACTATTTCGACTTAATAGGCGGCACCAGCACAGGTTCTATCATAGCGTCCTGTCTTGCTTTTGGCATGTCGGTTAAAGAAATAAAAGACATGTATATGGAGCTTGGCGATAAAATTTTTGGCAAAAAATATAAGTGGTGGAAAATTTTTGAAATAGATGACTTGCTGAAAGCAGCTTATAAATCAAAGCCACTCGAGGATGAACTACAAAAAGTATTCGGCACAGATACAACGCTGGCAAGCGATAAAATACTTACCGGCCTTTGTATAGTTGCGAAACGGGCCGACACCAACAGCGTATGGCCATTGATCAATCACCCCGATGGAAAGTATTTTAATAGTAAAGATGGTAAGAATAAAGACATACTGCTATGGAAAGCAGTAAGGGCAAGCGCTGCAGCACCTACTTATTTTTTACCACAGATCATTGATGTGGGAGGAGGTTTAAGTGAAGCGGCATTTGTTGATGGCGGCGTAAGTATGGCCAATAATCCTGCATTACAATTGCTGATGATTGCTACATTGGATGGATTCCCTTTTAAATGGAAATGGGGAGCTGATAACCTGATGGTTGTTTCTGTTGGTACCGGTATGGGCCGTTTGAAAAGAATTCCTGCAGATGTAAAAAAGAACAACCTGCTCAACTGGGCATCGCAAATACCCAATATGTTTATGCAGGATGCAAGCTGGCATAATCAAATGATGATGCAATGGTTCTCCAACTCACCTACAGCCTGGGAAATTGATGGTGAAACCGGAAACCTGAGCAATGACCTGGTAGGCAATGCAAAAAAAGATAAAGCGCTGATCAGTTACCTGCGTTACAATACCTGGCTGGATGAGCCAACTCTTGCTCCTTTAATGAACAAAAAATATTCTCAAAAAGAGATTGATAATCTTGTTGAGATGAGTAACGCCGCCAGTCGCTTTGAATTGTACGATATCGGAATCAAATCTGCGGCCAAAGAAGTGAATGAAACACATTTTCCAGCAGCATTTAAAATTTAAACAATGCCCCCATTATGTTTTGTATTGATGCCATTTGGAATTAAGACAGACGGCAATAAAAAAGAAATAGATTTTGATAAAGTGTATAACAACTTTATTAAAAAAGCGATTATACTTGCCGGTCTTGACCCCATCAGAGCCGATGAAGAAAAAAGCGGTGGTTTTATTCATAAGCCCATGTACGAGCGGTTGATGTTTTGCGATTTTGCCGTGGCAGATCTGAGTTTTGCCAATGCAAATGTTTTTTATGAACTGGGCATTCGCCATGCTTTAAAACCATTTACAACCGTAAGTATTTTTGAAGTAAATACTAAACTTCCATTTGATACATCACCATTAAGAACATTTCCTTATCAATACGAAAATGGTGAAGTTGGGAACACTGAGACGAAAATAAAAGAACTTGCTGACTTGATAAGTGTTAACCTGGATGCCCAAAAGTCGCAGCAAGACAGCCCGATTGCCCAGTTAATAGAGGGATACAAGTTTCCAGACCTGAATCATCTTCAGAAAGATGCAGACGCTTTTGTAGACAAAGTAATTAATATAAAAAATCAAAAAGATGAATTAAATGGATTTGTTAAACAATGGAAAGACCTAGATAGGGCAAAAGGTAAGATCGAAACTGATGATGAAAAAAGCAAGCTAAAGGCAGATCAAAAAATGATAACAGATAGTATTGTAAAAATGCAACTTGAGGAAGGAAAAGGGTTGTTATTTAATTATGACCTGTTGTATTCTCTTATTGCAGCCTATAAAAGTGTAAGTGCTTTTAAAGAAATAACAATCATGCTACAGCCACTGGCTGCCGGAAACTTAAAAGATAATATTTACATCAAACAGCAACTGGGCCTTGCTTATAATAAAATTGGAGATCGTGAAAATGCGGAAGCGATTTTAAAAACGATAACTGATCAGTATGGAGCAGATCCGGAAACAAATGGCTTACTAGGTGCCGTTTACAAAGGACTGATGGATGACAACAAAGATGATGAAGACATTGCGGCAGCATACCGCAAGCAGGCTGTTGATGCATACATTGAAGGGTTTGAATCTGACCCAAGGGATTATTACCCCGGCATAAATGCGCTTACATTAATGTATTTTGCTGATGAGCCTGATGAGAGGTTCAATAAATTCTTGCCACTGGTAGCTTATGCTGTGGAGCGACAACTTAAAACAAAAGCTAAAGATTACTGGGCGCAGGCAACTGCGTTGGAAATTGCTGCTCTTGCATTAAATGAAGCAGATGCGAAAAAGAACTACGCAGCTTCCATCACCTGTCAACCCGAAAAATGGATGAAAGAAACTACGGCTGCCAACCTCAATAAGGTTTATCATAAATCGTTAAAAACAAAAGATGAGGAGGGTTTGGAATGGTTAAAAAATATTGTAACTAAGTTACTTACCTAGTTTGCTAACTTTTACTCATTTTTCCAGCAATATTAACTTTGGGATCAGTCTCAATAATTTTCTCAATGAATTCAATACAAATTCAATAAGCGGTATCTTTGCAGCTTTAACTTTTAGCTATGCAAAGAATTGCCGAATCTGAATTAATTATCAATAACCGCGGTGGCATTTATCATTTAGATGTAAGGCCCGATGAACTGGCCAATACAATAATCGTTGTTGGAGATCCCGACCGTGTTGCCAAAGTAAGTGCTCACTTCGATAAAATTGAACACCGTTTGAGTCATCGTGAATTTAACACCCACACCGGATATATCGGAAACAAACACATTTCTGTTATCTCTACTGGCATTGGACCAGATAATATTGATATTGTTTTTAATGAGCTCGATGCACTAGCCAATATAGATTTTGAAACCAGATTAATAAAAGAAAAACTCACCAAGCTAAACATTATTCGCTTTGGCACATCGGGTTCTTTACAGGCTGATATACCAGTAGATAGTTTTGTAGCATCAACTCATGGTTTGGGGTTAGATAATCTGCTTAATTTTTATCAATATGAAAAAACGGCAGATGATAAAGCTATGGTTAGTGCATTTGTTGATCAAACCAAATTAGATACAGCCATCACTAATCCTTACGCTTTTAGCGGAAGTGAAAAATTATTAGACAAGTTTGGCGAAGGATTTCACAGAGGCATTACAGTAACCTGCCCGGGGTTCTTTGGACCGCAGGGAAGAGTTTTACGGCTGGGATTAAGCAGTCCTGAACTCGTTGATAAGCTTACGCATTTCAGCTTTAATAATCACCGAATCACTAACTTTGAAATGGAAACATCGGCTATATTTGGTTTGGGAAAACTTATGGGACATGAGTGCATGAGTGTGAACGCCATCATAGCCAATCGAGTGGTAAAAGAATTTTCGAAAGACAGCAACGCAGCTGTCGAAAAATTAATAATAAAAGCATTGGAGGCCTTAACCTCTTGAACGTTTTAAACGTCTTAAACAATATTAGATGATCGCAACTAAAACCATACCTGATTTTTCCGCTCCTGTTCATGTTGACCAGGTGGGCATAGAAGAAAGGGCAAGCCGGTTTACCAAGCGCAGCATTAAAAACGAAACCAAGATTAATGGTTTGATGTTGGCTTTAAACATGATTGACCTCACTACGCTGGAAGGAAAAGATACTGAAGGAAAAGTAAAACAGCTTTGTTACAAAGCTCAACATTTACATGACTCCTATCCCGGCTTGCCAACTGTAGCTGCAATCTGTGTTTATCCTTCAATGGTTAAAACAGCTAAGAAAGCTTTGGGCGATTCAGGAATTAAAGTTGCATCTGTTGCAACTGCGTTTCCAAGCGGGCAATCAACACGTGATATAAAAATCAGAGATACAAAATTTGCTGTGCAAAATGGCGCAGATGAAGTGGACATGGTCATTTCAAGAGGTAAATTTTTGGAAGGCGAATACAACTTTGTATTTGACGAAATTGCTGCCATTAAAGAAGCATGTGGGGATGCAAGGTTAAAAGTAATTTTAGAAACCGGCGAACTGGTTACCTATGATAAAGTGCGTAAAGCAAGTGATATCGCCATGTATGCAGGAGCCGATTTTATCAAAACTTCAACCGGAAAAATTTCACCTGCGGCTACCATGCCTGTTACTTTGGTAATGCTGGAAGCTATTCGTGACTTCTATTACAAGACCGGAAAGAAGATAGCGATGAAACCTGCCGGTGGTATTTCAAAATCAAAACTGGCACTGCATTATCTGGTGATGCTGAATGAAGTGCTTGGCGAAGACTGGATGAATAATGAATGGTTCAGGTTTGGTGCAAGCAGTCTGGCTAATGATATACTGATGCAGTTGATGAAACAAAAGACAGGTGTTTATCAGTCTGCAAATTATTTCTCAATCGATTAATCAAAGGTTCTATAGGTTTGAAAGGTTCAATAAGTTTAAAGTTACTATGGCAACCATTAAAAAATTTGAAGAAATAATTTCCTGGCAAGAAGCCAGGGCACTTAATAAAATAATAGGAAATTTGATTGACGGTAGTAGATTCAAGACAAATTTCAGACTAATAAATCAAATAGAAGGATCTGCGGGTTCAATAATGGATAATATTGCCGAGGGATTTGAAAGAGGAGGAAACAGAGAGTTTATTCAGTTCTTATTTATTGCGAAAAGTTCTTGTGGAGAGTTACGCTCACAACTTTATAGAGCCACTGACCGCAACTATATTACGCAACAAGAATTTGAGACGTTCTCTGTTCATGCAATGAAGATTAGCAGCCTTATTCAAAAACTAATTTCATACCTCGAAGATTCAGAATTAAGAGGTCTAAAATATAAAGGGAGAGATTCGGATTCTAAAAAAACGTCTTAAACCTTTTAAACACATTAAACTTATTAAACTCAGTTCATGGCTAAAGCAAAAAACAATACAATCAAATTAAAATTTGACAGCGCAAGAAATCTTGCACCTGCTCTTGAAAGCAAATCCGCTGCTAAAATAGATCCGCAATACGATCTGTTTATCAACGGCAAGTTTGAAAAGCCACAGAGCAAAAAATATTTTGCAAGCATCAACCCGGCTACAGAAGAAAAGTTATCGATGATTGCTGAAGCCAATTCGGCTGATGTAAACAAAGCGGTAAAAGCAGCCAGAACTGCCTATGATAAGACCTGGAAAAAAATGCCTCCAGCTGAAAGAGCCAAGTATATTTATCGAATTGCCAGAATAATGCAAGAAAAGGCAAGAGAACTTGCCATCATTGAAACTTTAGATGGAGGCAAACCCATCCGTGAGAGTCGTGATTTTGATG
>JBBKXU010000250.1:0-5789 GCA_037969645.1 Ferruginibacter sp.
ATACAAATGAAAAAAGAAAAGATAATTTTGACATAATTTCAATTAATATAGATCCCGAAAACACAAAGTCCCTATTTCCGTTGTTCAATACACCTTTTAATTATAATAAAAAAGGGATAATTGCATTATTGACCAGAATAAAATTAAATGAAGAAGGTATTGAAATACCGGAAAATATCAACGACTACGAAGTATTTTATTCAAAATTATTTTTAACCAAAATTAAAGACGAACTAATTTTAGAGAAAGAAATTGAAAAAATAAATAAAATAATTCCTAAATAAAACTATACATAACTACAAGTATAAAAAACTTCTGAGTCGCATTTAATATTGAAAACAACAATAAAACAGCGGCTTTAGACTACGAGTTAATATTTGATTGACTATTTAATAATCAGTTGTTAGCTCCTTTGTTAAGTGCAATTAAGGTTTAGAGTTACTTAGTTAATCATCTTTTTGCTTTGGTTAATCACTTCCTAACCACGCCATCATCCCCATTCCTATTTCAATAGCCCCTTCATCAATATTAAATGTAGGCGTATGCACTCCACTGCTTATACCTTTTGATTTATTACCAGCACCCAACCTGAAAAAACAAGCAGGTATCTGATGTGAGTAATACGCAAAATCTTCGGCACCCATTCTTAATTCAGTTTCTTCTACATTATCGGCGCCCATGTATTCTTCAGCTTTCTTTCTGGCAGCATCGCCCAATGTTTCGTCATTTAAAACAAAGGGATAGCCAACATCAATATGTATCGTTGCTTCAGCACCCATAGCTGCAACCAGTTCAATAGTTTGTTTTTTAATAAGCTCATGTGCTTTAAAACGCCACGCTTCATTCATAGCTCTGAAAGTGCCCATCAGCTTAACTTCCGATGGAATAACATTGGTAGCATTACCGCCCTGAAAAGAAGTGATTGACAACACCGATGGATTAAATGGGTTGTTATTCCTGCTGACAATTTGTTGCAAACTAACCACCAATTGCGATGCTATTAAAATAGTATCTGCCGTAAATTGCGGTGCAGCCGCATGGCCGCCTTTGCTTTTTATAGTAATATAAATTTCATCTGCACTGGCCATCACCATGCCATTTCTAAAACTCAATGTACCCACTTCCAATCCGGGATGCACATGCAGTGCAAATATTTTTTCAGGCTTTGGATTATCCAGCACGCCTTCTTTAATCAACAAACTTGCGCCACCAGGGTTTTTTTCTTCGCCGGGTTGAAAGATTAGTTTTACCGTTCCCTCCCACTCGTCTTTCAGTTCATTTAAAATTTTTGCGGCCCCCAACAAGCAGGTCGTATGTACATCATGTCCGCAGGCATGCATAATTCCTTCATTTTTCGATTTGTAGGGAACATCATTCTCTTCGGTAATCGGCAAAGCATCCATGTCGGCACGCAACGCTGTAATTTTTTTATCAGGATTCTTTCCTTTTATCAAACCACCAACACCCGTCGTAGCTTTAAGTTCAAAGGTTATTCCAAACGCTGCAAGTTTTTTTTGAATGAAAGCTGAGGTTTCAAATTCCTGGTAACTTAACTCTGGATTAGCATGTATCTGTTGCCTTACATCAATAAATTCTTCTGCATATTTTTTTGCAAGCTGTTGTATCTTTTCTTTCATCATTCTTTAAAAATAATCTTAAAGTACCAAAATAAAAAAGAGTTTCCAAACAGAAACTCCATATTCAGAAAAGTAAACTTGTTATTGGTCATCCCGCCCTATCCGGTCCGGTTTTAATTCAATGGTATCGGGCACTATATATATGCCGCCGGTAACTACTCCTCCTTTAATTATTTGGTTTTTACATTTTTCAGCTGCGTCTTTATCTTCAAAATCTCCAAATTTCATTTTTATAAAAGGCGATTGGTAAGTCATAATCACTTTCTCATCTGGGAAGTTCTGCAATAGATATGCCCTTACCTGCATGGCATAATCACGGTTATTGGTCTTTAAAACAAACAGCCGGTAACCTTTTACAAACCTGCTGGCCAATTTAACCATATCAACCTGTGCCTGACCCAGAATATCTAAGCGAGGGTCTTTATTAACTGTAACTTTTGCTATAATAGTAGAATCCAAAACGTCTTTTTGAGCAAAAAGCTCAGATGTAGCCATTACAATAACAAATAAACAAAGTATTTTCTTCATGATTATACAAATTTACAAAAATCATTCCATCAATTCTGCTGTAAAGCCTCCTTAATAAGTTTAAGACTGTTAATACAGCTTAAACGGTTGGCTCCGGCCTTAATTAAATTCATAGCAGCAACATAATTTCCTGCAACTATGCCCGTTTTCAACTGTACGGCCCCGGCAAGGTGCTTCCGTATCAGTCTCAAATGCTCTAAAATCAGTTCATTTTCAAAAAAACCGGTACCGACTTTTACAAAATCTACTCCCGCAGCCCCATAAACATCGCAAGCGGTTATAATTTCGGTGTCAGTCATTAAACTGGTTTCAAGAATCACAGTTATCTGTTTTCCCTTCCCACGAATTATCGGCATCACCGTATTTATTTCGTTTGCCAAAAACTGCCAATCGTTATTTTTAACGGCACTGGTATTAATTACCATTTCAATTTCATCGGCCCCATCAATAACTGCCAATACAACCTCGGCAATCTTGGCTTCAATAGCGGCATATCCAAACGGAAAACCCACAACGGTAGCCACTTTAATGCCGCTGGATTCGGCAAGCTTTCTCACATTTTTTACAAACATCGGGGGCACACAAACGGTCGTTAATTTATACTCAACTGCTGCATTACAAACCGCTTCAATATCGCTCAAAATGGTATCAGGCTTTAAAACGGTATGATCTATATATATACCTATGTTCATATCTTACTGCTAAAGCCGTAAAATTAAGGATTACGCAAAACTAAATTACACAAACGGTGGTTTTAGCACCTAATCTTATGTTATATTTATCGCCTAATAATCAACCAAAAATAAACTGCATGCGAAAAACTAAATTTTTGTTAACAGTGCTCATATTAATATGTGGCGCTGCTGAACACATTAATGCACAGGCCACTTATCCCTTGAACGATGTGGCTAGTCCTAAAAACGGCTCTTACGCCTTTACCAATGCAACTATTGTAAAAGATGCCCAAACAACTTTACAGAATGCCACGCTGGTTATCCGGCAGGGAAAAATTGAAGCAGTTGGCAACAATATTATGGTGCCGAAAGATGCGGTGATCATTGATTGTAAAGGCAAATATATTTATCCGGCGTTTATAGATATCTACAGCGATTACGGTATTCCGGCGGCTGAACGGCAGGCTGCTGCAGGTGGTGGCGGATTTTTTCGTACACAACAACTAACCACTAATACTAAAGGCGCCTATGGTTGGAACCAATCCATAAAAAGCGAAACTGAAGCTTACAAAATTTTTAGTGCCGATGATGCAAAAGCCAAAGCCTTGCGTGATATCGGTTTTGGTTCGGTACTTACACACCAAAAAGATGGTATTGCCAGAGGAACCGGTGCATTTGTTACACTGGCAAACCAGGCCGATAATTTTGTATTGATAAAAGACAGAGCATCTGCTCATTATTCTTTCAACCGTGGTACATCAAGCCAAAGCTATCCAAGTTCTATGATGGGTATGATTGCCTTATTGCGTCAGACTTACTTAGATGCCCAGTGGTATAAAAGCAATCCTGCAACGGAAGGTGTAAATCTTTCTTTAAAAAGCTGGAACGACAATCAATCTTTACCACAAATTTTTGAAGCCAATGATAAATGGAATGATTTAAGAGCCGATAAAATCGGTGATGAATTTGGTGTTCAATATATCATCAAAGGAGGCACAAACGAATACCAGCGTATAAAAGAAATAAGCGAAACAAAAGCTTCTTTTATTTTATCGTTAAACTATCCGGCGGCTATGGATGTTGATGATCCGAATGATCTGCGTTTTACAGGTCTGGATGATTTGAAGCATTGGGAACTGGCGCCGGGTAATGCAGCTGCCTTTGAAAAAGCAGGTATTAATTTTTGTTTAACCACTGCCGATCTTGCAAACGTTACAGAATTTATGGCAAACCTTCGCAAAGCGATGGAATATGGCTTGTCTGAAAACAAAGCGCTTGATGCACTTACAAAAGCGCCTGCAAGTTTATTAGGTGTTTATGATAAGATAGGTAGTCTTGATGCTGGCAAAATTGCTAATTTCTTAATTACATCTGGCCCGGTGTTTGGTGAAAAAACGGTGTTGTTACAAAACTGGACACAAGGTTTAAAAAATTCAATTAAAGATGATAACTGGTTTGATGTAAAGGGTTCTTATAATTACATGGCCTACTCAAATACAGGAAATAAAGCGTTTACACTCGATCTGAAAGATGCAGGCGTAGCCCAGTTTATAGCTAAAGATACACTTACTGGCAAATACAGTTACGATGGAAATTTGGTAAAACTGAGTTATACTGAAGGGCGTGGACCAAATGCAAAAGAAACCATTTTAAGCGGTGCCGTTACCGGCAATCGCTGGATCGGTCGTGGTACTGATGCACAGGGAATTGCATTTACCTGGACTGCCAACTTTGATAAAAAAGCCGAAGCCAAAGCAGATAGTGTGAGGCCAAAGCAACCATTGACTTTAGGAAAAGTAACTTATCCTTTTTTAAGTTATGGTTGGGAAGAAATGCCCAAGCAGGATAATATCCTAATTAAAAACGCAACCGTTTGGACCAGCGAAAAAGAAGGCAAACTTGAAAACACCGATGTGTTGGTTAAGGGAGGAAAAATTGTTTCTGTTGGAAAAAATTTAACTGATGCAACTGCCCGTGTTATTGACGGAACAGGCAAACATGTTACAGCTGGTATTATTGACGAGCACTCACATATTGCATCATCGTCTACAAACGAAGGTGGACAAAGTGTTACATCAGAAGTAAGGATTGGCGACAATCTGAATCCCGATGATATGAATATTTACCGCCAGTTGAGCGGCGGTGTTACTACATCACATATTCTTCATGGCTCAGCCAATACCATTGGCGGACAAACTCAGTTAATAAAATTGCGCTGGGGTGCAAACGATCAGGATTTGAAATTTGCCGGAGCAGATCCTTTTATCAAATTTGCTTTGGGCGAAAACGTAAAAAGAAGTTCATCCACACAGGGCAATCCACGTTTTCCCGATTCAAGGATGGGTGTTGACCAGGTATTGATGGATGCATTTACAAGAGCATCTGATTACCAAAACGCCTGGAAAATGGCAGATGACAACAACAAGAAAAAAGGAGCTACACCTATTGTTATTCGCAAAGATCTTGAGCTGGAAGCACTTGCTGAGATCATGAACAAAAAAAGATTTATTACCTGTCACTCTTATGTGCAGAGTGAAATAAACGCAACCATAAAAGTGGCTGATAAATTCGGCTTCACTGTAAACACGTTCACTCATATTTTAGAAGGATATAAAGTTGCTGATAAGATGAAAGCCCATGGCGCTCATGCATCTACCTTTAGCGATTGGTGGAATTATAAGATGGAAGTGGTAGATGCTATTCCTTACAATGCGTATATCATGCAAAAAGTTGGTTTGAATGTAGCCATCAATTCGGATGATGCTGAAATGGCACGCCGCCTTAATCAGGAAGCTGCCAAGAGTGTAAAGTATGGTGGCATGAGTGAAGAAGAAGCCTGGAAAATGGTTACCATTAACCCGGCAAAAATGCTGCATGTTGATAAACAAACCGGCAGCATAAAAGTTGGTAAAGATGCCGACCTGGTGATTTGGAGCGATAACCCGTTATC
>JBBKXU010000251.1:0-2762 GCA_037969645.1 Ferruginibacter sp.
CATCAAAATATGGAATATTTAAGATTTAAAGCACTGGATAACTTAAGTTACGGACTGCCAAAAGTAAAGGTTGAGGCGTCTAAAAAAATTACGGAGATCTTCAACGAGAACGTATTTACTTTGGATGTTGCCCGTAAGTATTTAAGCGACGAAGCTTATAAAAGTTTATTATCCTCAATAAAAGGGCATAAAAAAATAGATCGAAACATGGGTGCCCGCATAGCTAATGGTATGCGTGTTTGGGCCGAAAGCAAAGGTGTAACGCATTTTACTCATTGGTTTCAACCCTTAACCGGGTTATCGGCTGAAAAGCATGACTCATTTTTTACTTTAAAATCAGACGGCACTCCGTTAGAGGAGTTTGAAGCAGGCGCTTTAATACAACAAGAGCCTGACGCATCATCTTTCCCGAGCGGAGGCTTAAGAGCAACTTTTGAAGCCCGTGGATATACAGCATGGGATCCCTCATCACCTGCTTTCATCATGGAAATAGGACAGGGAAAAACCTTGTGTATCCCTACCATTTTTGTTTCCTAAACCGGTGAGTCATTAGATACAAAAACCCCGCTGTTAAAAGCATTGGTGGCACTTGATAAAGCTGCTGTTGACGTTTGCCAGTACTTCGATAAGAATATAACCAAAGTAACGGCAACCTTAGGCTGGGAGCAGGAATATTTTGTGATTGATGCCGGTTTGGCAAATGCACGCCCCGACCTTGTTTTAACAGGCCGTACCGTTTACGGACATGCACCTGCAAAAGGACAGCAATTAGATGATCACTATTTTGGAGCAATTCCTGAAAGGATCTATGCATTCATGCGTGACTTTGAACAGGAGAGTTATAAACTGGGTATTCCAATCAGAACAAGGCATAATGAGGTTGCTCCTGCGCAGTTTGAGTGTGCACCCATTTTTGAAGAAACCAACCTGGCAGTAGATCATAATACCTTGTTGATGGATATTATGGATCGTGTAGCCAAGCGACACGGTTTAAAATGTTTATTGCACGAAAAACCATTTGCCGGTATCAATGGCAGCGGTAAGCATAATAACTGGAGCCTGGCCACCGATACCGGTGTGAACCTGCTGGGACCCGGCAAAACACCTAAGACTAACCTGATGTTTTTGGCATTTTTTGTGAATGCCATTAAAGCTGTGCATGATTATGCTGATCTGTTAAGAGCATCCATTGCCAGTGCCGGTAACGATCACCGCCTTGGTGCCAATGAAGCCCCACCGGCTATCATTTCAATTTTTATAGGTAAATACCTGACAGATGTATTAGACCAGATCGAAACAAGGGTTGGCGATAGTTTTGACGAGCAGGATGAAGCGATTTTGAAGTTGGATATACACAAAAGTATTCCTGAACTGATGCTCGATAATACAGACCGTAACCGTACTTCACCTTTTGCATTTACCGGAAATAAATTCGAGTTCCGTGCAGTAGGTTCTTCGGCTAACTGCGCTAATTCAATGACCGCACTAAATGCCATCATGGCTGAAACGTTAAAGAGCTTTAAAACTGATGTGGATGGTTTAATTGAAAAAGGAGAGAAGAAAGAAGTGGCCATCATGCAGGTTATTCAGAAATATATAGTGGAGAGTAAATCTGTTTTGTTTGAAGGCGATGGTTACAGTGAAGAGTGGGAGAAAGAAGCAAAAAAGCGTGGTTTACCTAATGTAAAAACTACACCACTGGCGCTGGATGCTTATGTAACCGATAAAACAAAGCACCTTTTCAGCAGCAACGAAATCTATAATCATCCCGAACTGGAAGCCCGTCATGAAATCATGCTGGAGTCTTACATTAAAAAAGTACAGATTGAAGCCAGAGTGATGGGAGATTTGGCAACTACATTTATTTTACCTTCTGCTGCCAAGTACCAGAATGTTTTAGTAAAAAATATACTGGGTTTAAAAGAGGCCGGACTTTCTGAAAAGAATTATGCCAATCAATTACAGGTGCTGGAGAAGATCAGCGAACATATTAATATCGTAAGCGATAATGTTGAGAAAATGATTGAGGAAAGAAAAAAGGCCAATGATATTAAAGATACCCGTAAAATGGCTATCGCTTATTGTGATAATGTAAAAGGTAAGTATTTCGATATCATCCGGTATCATGTTGATAAACTGGAACTATTGGTTGATGATACTTATTGGTTGTTACCTAAGTATAGAGAACTGCTTTTCTTAAGATAGTTTTTTCTGACTTGATATTTGTCCCACAAAGACGCTAAGGCCACAAAGTAATTAATAAAAACTTTGTGTCTTTTGTGCCTTTGTGGGATATTTTTTTAATGGCCCAATTAAACTTCAGCCTTAAAAAAATATCTATCATACAGAAAATAGATATACATGAAAACGGCAATTATTACTTTAGCACTTGTAGCTGTAAATTATACTGCATCGGCTCAAATAGAAAGAAAGCCTGCAGTTATTTCAAAAGCAGATACAGCGGTGATTTCGAAGGTGGGTGAACAGACCGGTAAAGAAAGCCGCAGGGACAGGGTGAAAGACATAGATTTTACAAAGGAGCAAAAAGCTAAACTTATAGAATTACGCCAGGCAAACACTGCAACAAAAGCTGCTATAGAAAATAATGCAGCATTATCGGAATTTGAAAAGAAAAAGCAGTTGCGTGCTTTGCAAAAAGATCAGGCACAGAAATTACAGGCAATATTAACGCCAGAGCAAATTGAGAAATTTAAAGCTGGCCGGCAAAATAATCCATAAAAATTTTATTCGCAGTGTAAGCA
>JBBKXU010000252.1:0-4106 GCA_037969645.1 Ferruginibacter sp.
TTATTAAAAAACAACGGCAATAATAATTTTGAAGATGTAACCTTTGCAGCAGGACTATTTTCTGCCGCACCCACGCAAACTGCCAGCTGGGGCGACTTTAATAACGATGGCTGGATAGACCTTTTTGTTTCGCATGAGGGTTATCCCTGTCAACTATTCATGAATGAGAAAGGAAAATTCAGGGATGTTGCTCCTAAATACGGTCTTAACATAACAGCATTTGTTAAAGGTTGTATTTGGGGCGATATAAATAACGACGGGTTTCCCGATCTCTATCTTTCCATATTAAATGGCCCCAATAAATTATGGCTTAACAAATCAGCAAAAACTACCGGAGAAAGATCATTTGAAGACATTTCAAAATCAGCCGGAGTTGAAGAACCAATACATAGTTTCCCCGCCTGGTTCTTTGATTTTGATAATGACGGTTATGAAGATTTGTATGTATCAGGTTATGATACTAAAATGTATTCCGATGTTGGTGGTGATGCCGCCCGTGATATGTTGGGTATACCAACCCTGGGGGAAAAACCACGCCTGTATCATAATAATGGTAATAATACTTTTACTGACGTTAGTGCTGCATACGGTGTTGATCATGTTAACTATACCATGGGTTGCAATTTTGGCGATATAGATAATGACGGATGGAAGGATTTTTATTTAGGCACAGGCGCACCGGACTTTACAAGCATTGTACCCAATAAACTATACAGAAATGTATTGGGGAAAAAATTTGAAGACATCACCTACGCAACCAATACCGGCCATATACAAAAAGGACATGCCGTGGCTTTTGCTGATATAGATAATGACGGTGACCAGGATATTTATACCGTTGTTGGTGGCGCAACAGAAGGCGACCGGTTCAGAAATGTGCTGTTCGAAAACAGCAGCAACAATGGTAATCACTGGATAAAATTAAAACTGGAAGGCACTAGTTCAAATAAAGCTGCCATTGGTGCAAAACTGAGAATAAAAGTGAAACAGGCAGATGGAAGTTTTCAGAATTTTTATCATGTTGTAAATACCGGTGGCAGTTTCGGATCGAATCCCTTAATTATAACTGCAGGGTTAGGTAACGCTTTAAGTATTGAGGAGATTGAAATTTGGTGGCCCAATGCAAAGCACAGTTCAGAGATAATTAAAAATATTTCCATGGACACATTAGTTAAAATAAAGGAAGGTTCGGGTAAACAATAGGCCACAAAAAAAGGAAGTCAAGCTTTAAAAGCTTGACTTCCTTAGAACCTTATTGTCTAAATATTAATACCCGAATATCTCTTCCAGACTAAGCGTTTTTACCTCTCCGTATTTTTTCATAGCTTCTTCACTTAACTTATCCTTAGAAGCCACGATACAATAGGTGTAAGGCTTGTTGGCAATATAAGTAGTATGAAATTGTTTCATTTCATTGTACTCAATCTTGTCAACTGCTGTGTATGTGCTCTTACGGATATCATCTTTTAATCCTTTTCTTTGAGCAGTCAGGTAATTAAAAATAATACCATCCTGTGTGATACGCTCTGTTTCAATGTCCTTTTTAATTCCCGCCCTTGCATTCTTAATATTCTCTTGTACATTGGGTATATCATTCAATAATTCATTCATCGCAATAACCGATTCATTAAATTTATCTGCCTGGCATCCAACATAAGCCAAAGTATAAAACTGGTCTTCTTTTTTATCAGGTTTTGCATAAAAGGCAAAAGTTGAATAGGCCAGTGCCTTTGATTCCCTGATGGTTTGAAAAACCAGCGAACTCATACCACCACCAAAATAATTATTGAACATATCAATAACGGGTTCTTTATCTGCTCTGTAAGGCGCCGTGTTTCTAACCCAGCGAATTTCGGCCTGTACCATATTGTAATCGGCAAATAAAACCTGGTTGCTAGTTTGTTCCGAGAAAGTAAACTTAACGGGCTCCTTCTTTGCACTGAATGCCGCAGGTATTTTATGATTTGCTTTTATAGCCAAAATAAACTGAGCTAATGGTTGCGGGCCGTAATATAAAACGTCATGTGTATTATTGTTCAGATTGTGCAGTATGCTAATCAGCTCCGTAGATGTTGTTCCGTTTAACCCATCATCGCTCATGGTATAATTGAACGGGTTATTTGCGCCATACCTGGCATAATTGCTAAGTCCGCTCATGATGGCTCCTTTATTGGCTTTAGCATCTGTACGGCTTTTGATGATTCTTGCTTTTAAAGATTCTAATGCTTTATCATCAGCCTTGCAATTTTTTAAAACATCTTCAAACAAACTGATTGCTTTACCAAAGTTTTCCTGCAGGCCTTCAATAGTTACTGTTGTATATTCGGTTGAAGCACTTACATTAAAACTACAGGCGATTTTATAAAAAGCCTTTGTGATATCTTCAGCACTCATTTTATCGGTAGCTAAAAACTGAAGGTATTGTGCTGCCAGCCCTAATTTTTTATCATTCCAGGTACCCATATCAAAACGGTAACGCAACCTGAACAGACTGTTATCTTTATTTTGTACATACAAAACTTCAGCTGGGCCAATTTTTGCTTTTTGCAGATCTTTATTATAATCTAACCAAACCGGTTTAACAGCTGTGGCTGGCATATTGTTGATCTGCTTTACAAAGTCTGATTGAGAATCACGGTTTGTTTCCACCGGTGTTATAGGCGGCTTATCTACTTTGATAATACTTTTATCCTCTCCTTTATTTTTAAAAACAACCACATAATTTTCTCCAAAGTATTTATTGGCAAAAGCCACAATATCTTTCTTAGTTAACTTAGATAACTGATCGGTATACGCTACTTGTTTTTGCCAATCCAGCTCCGATGTAAATGCATCCATTAAATTACTTGCTCTTGAACCATAGGTTTCAGTTGCTTGTATTGTATTTTTCTTCAGGTTATTGATGATGGAAGTGATAAGGTTATCATCAAAATTCCCCTTCTTCAGATTCTCAACCTCTCCCAACATTAACGCCCTTACATCCTCAAGAGATTGCCCAAGTGTTGGCCTGCCCTGCATATACAGGATACCATAATCAATTAAAGTAAATGCAGAAGCTGATGCACCCAGTAGTTTTTGTTTCTTTACCAGGTTAAGATCCATTAAACCCGCTTTGCCATTGGTAAGTATTTGTCCTACCAGATCTGCCAGTAAAACATCGCTTGATTTATTTCCGGGTAAGCGAAAACCAATTGTCACCGTTTCCGCATCAGGCCCAACTACTTCACCCACTATTGGCGATACGATTGGCTCTTCCGGCTTAAACGTATATTTTTCAACCGGCTTGTTTTGCATGTAAGCAAAAGTCCGGTCAATTTTCTTGATCATTTCATCCGGATTAAAATCGCCGCTCATGATAACCCCCATATTATTGGGTACATAATATTTGTTGAAATATTTTCTGATCTCAACCAGTGATGGATTTTTCAAATGCTCAATAGTACCAATGGTAGTTTGCAATCCATAATTATGATTTTTGAACAACTCAGCGAATAGTTTTTCAATAACCCTTCTGCCATCACTATCCAATCCACGGTTTTTTTCTTCATAAACAGCTTCCAGTTCGGTATGAAAAATTCTAAGGATCGGATTTCTGAAACGCTCACCCTGTACTGCCAGATACTTATCGATTGCATTGGCAGGCACATCGTCTGTATATACTGTTTGTTCAAAAGATGTAAAAGCATTGGTACCCTGTGCACCCATAGCCGACATCATTTTGTCATACTCATTGGCAATGGCATACTTAGATGCAACGCCGGATACCGAATCAATCTGACGATAAATGGCTTTACGCATTTCAACATCAGTTGTTCTGTTATACTTTTCGTACAAATCGTCAATCTTATCCAGTTCAGGCTTTTCCTTAGCCCAATTCAAGGAACCATACTTATCCGTTCCTTTAAAAACCATATGCTCCAGGTAATGTGCAAGTCCTGTATTCGTTGCAGGATCGGTCTTGCTTCCGGCCTTGGTTGCCACATAACACTGAATGCGGGGGTCTTTGTTGGTAGGACTTAAAATAACGGTAAGCCCGTTTTTTAAAGTATAAAATCTTGCCTTGGCCGGATCATTGGTTACATATTTATAGGTATAACCTCCTGCAG
>JBBKXU010000253.1:0-12417 GCA_037969645.1 Ferruginibacter sp.
AATAAGAGAAGAAAAAAAGCTGTTTCTGTTAAAACGGGTGCAATTTACCACATAAATGGCTGCAAATGAAAAGTTTTAGGGAAATTAGCGGCATGAAGAAGTTAAAATACTGTTGTATTGCTGTATTATTTAATTGTTATTGGGTTGTTGCCCAGACAGCAAACAACAATACTGTTATTACCGGCGCAGAACGTATGGCTGTTTATCTACCCATGCTGAAAGGTAAAGCTGTTGCAGTTTTCGCTAATCAAACCAGTATGGTAAAAAACACCCATTTAGTTGATACTTTAATTAGCGGTGGTATCAATGTAGTTAAGATTTTTGGACCCGAACATGGATTTAGAGGAGATGCTGATGCAGGCGAGCAAGTAAAAGACGCAAAAGATAAAAAAACCGGATTGCCGATTATCAGTCTGTACGGTAATCATAAAAAGCCAACAAAAGACGATCTAAAAGGAGTAGATGTCTTATTATTCGATATTCAGGACGTGGGTGTGCGGTTTTACACTTACATCTCATCTCTTCAATACTATTTAGAAGCGGCTTTAGAAAATCACATACCGCTGATGATACTCGACCGCCCAAACCCCAATGGTTTTTATGTAGATGGTCCGGTGCTGGATATGAATTATAAAAGCTTTGTGGGCATGCAACCAATTCCCATTGTATATGGAATGACGATAGCTGAATATGCCTGGATGATTGCCGGAGAGAACTGGTTATCACCAGAAGCCAATGCCATTAACGCTTACAACATAACCACCGAACCTACAGTTGATACGCCTTTTCATGTAATGTATATCAAATGTAAAAATTACGATCACAATACTAGATACGAATTACCAGTGATGCCATCGCCAAATTTAAAAAGCATGCAGGGTATATATATGTACCCATCCACCTGTTTATTTGAAGGCACCGTAATAAGCGAAGGCAGAGGAACCGATAAGCCGTTTCAAAAATTTGGGCATCCAACGTTACCCAAAAAATTATATGCCTTTACGCCCAAACCCAATGCCGGCGCAAAAAACAGTAAATGTTTTTACCAAAAATGTTATGGCTGGTGCATTGATGGCAGTAAAGAAAAGGTATTGAAAACGCTGGATAATAAAATTCAATTGAAATATCTGCTTGAAGCATACCAACTTTTTCCGGGGAAGGATAGTTTCTTTTTAAAGAATAATTTTATAAACAAACTGGCTGGCAATAATATATTAATGCAACAGGTTAAAGATGGTAAAACAGAAGAGCAGATAAGGGAAAGCTGGGAATCAGAACTTGATAAGTTTAAAACAATAAGAAAGAAATACTTGTTGTATACAGATTTTGAATAAGCACGTTATGAAATATTTTATCTTGCTCAGCTTCTTGTTTTTAAATTCGCTGGTCTATGCACAGGATTGCACAAAAGAAGCGTTAGCCAAACTACCGGGTGATTGGAAAAAAGGCATGGCCGGTTCAATCTCCAATGTCAGCCCATCTGATCTTGTACAGGAAAGGGCAGTTTTAAACAACATTCATAAACTAATCAGCGATAACTACAAACCTTCCGGTTGTCAGGTATCCTATAGCTTTGTTTTTGGAAAAAATCCGAAGGAAGGAAAAAACTGGATCGCCGACCCGTACTATTATCAAATGTATATCCTCAGGTATCTTTGTGATAAAAACAGTACAGACAAGTCAAAGTATTATACTGATGTTTCTACGCCCACAACTTGCCAAATTAGTGCAAACTGTATCTATGACTTAAAATCTTTACTTGCGGCAGAATTGCCCGATAACCAATTAAGAGGTTACTTAGAGCTTGAACGACGACCCTTGTTTAAAGACGGATACTATTATATGGGCGAAGAAGTAGCTGGAGACCCGTTTAGTAAAAACAAGATTATGGCGTATAGCTGGCTGGTTACTTATAACGACAGCCTCCCGTTTTATTATGTTAGCCGAAAAGAATACCTCGAACTTATTAAAAAGAGATTGGAGAAAACCATCGCTGAGCAAATCGCATACGCTGATTATTATAAAGAATTTAAAGACAGAATAACTGAATACCTGAATAAACCGGCCGCTTATTTAAGCCAGACCGCAGTTTGTATGGGGAGTGACGAAGAACGTTTTAAAGGTTTTGTGCCAGAAGGTACAGCAGGCTCCTTTATCGCCATAAAACCCAACCCCACTTATTATAGAAAGAATCTACCGGTATCTGTTCCCCAGTTTTTTCATATTCGAATAAAAATTGCACAAGGGGACCCGGTTTTTGAAAAAAACATAGAAGACATTAAAAAAGCTATTGATTTTGCAAAACTCAAGACCTTGCTTGGAAAAAAATAAGTTCATACATTCACTAGTTCCAGTCTTTTGAAAAATGAAATAATTCACATCCTGCACCAATTACAACAATAAAATCTGCCGTACATTCGCAGCAATGAAAGATTACCGTGAGATACGTATAGTTTTTATGGGCACGCCCGAATTTGCCGTTGCTTCCCTTGATGCTTTGGTAAAGGCAGGCTGCCAGATTGCTGGCATAATTACAGCGCCTGATAAACCCGGCGGTCGTGGTATGCAATTACAAGAGAGCGCTGTTAAAAAATATGCAATTGAAAACAATCTTCATGTTCTTCAACCCGAAAAATTAAAGAACTCCGAATTTTTAGAAGAATTAAAAGCTTTAAAAGCAGACTTGCAAATTGTCGTAGCATTTAGAATGTTGCCCGAACTTGTCTGGAACATGCCTCCTATGGGATCGGTAAACCTGCACGGTTCTTTACTTCCTCAATACCGTGGTGCTGCGCCAATTAACTGGGCAGTTATTAATGGCGAAAAAGAAACAGGTGTTACAACTTTTAAGCTTAAGCATGAAATTGATACCGGCGATATTTTATTGCAGGAAAGCTTTCCGATAGCAGAAACTGATAACGCTGGCGATGTACATGATAAGATGAAAGATATTGGTGCTGCACTTTTAGTAAAAACAGTTAAGGGCCTAGCTGATGGCAAACTAATAGAAAAAGCTCAATCGCCAGAAGCCCCCATACAGTCCTCCTCTGCCGAATCACATCTCCCTACTCCCATCTCTTTCCTTAAGCATGCTCCAAAAATTTTCACCGAAACCTGTGAAATAGATTGGAACAAACCTTTTGACGAAGTCTATAATTTAATTCGTGGACTTGCTCCCTACCCTGCTGCTTTTACTTTTTTAAATGATAAAAAATTAAAAATATATAAATCAGAAAAGGTAACACGGCCAATAACCGGAAATCCGGGAAGTTTTGAAACAGACAATAAAAACTACCTTTATTTTGCCTGCGCCAATGGCTATATTTCGGTACTTGAATTACAGTTAGAAGGCAAAAAGAAAATGCAGATAGCCGACTTTCTACGTGGCTACCGCTTTACCTGATTTGCTTTAGAGCGAAAACAATATTATATTTAACTCATACGTAAGCTATGGGTACTCCAAAAAAAATATTTTTTTCTTATTCCAACCAGAGCGAAGACCTGGAGCTTTATAGCAAAATTCATAAACATTTTGCCGCTTACGCCGGTATAGGCTTACTTGGTATTATTGATAAAAAGGAGTTGTTTAAACTAACCGGCGACAAATCAAAAATAACTGAGTTATTAAAGACCTCTGATATTACAGTACCGCTTTTAAGCATTGATTTCATAAATGATGAGGACTGTTTAAAGCAACTTGAAACTGCTGCAGATGACAATAAAATCATTATTCCAGTATTGTTGCGTGACTTTGATTGGGAAGCTTTTAAGGATATTACAAAATACCGGCAGCAGATGTTGCCTAATGATTTTAAACCCGTAGAAAATCATATAACCGCAGGCAGCAATGATGACACCGTTTTTAAGGAGATTGCTCAACATGTGAAAGCGTTGATATTTCCTGAGGTGCGGTCGATGAAGGTTCAAAAAACAAATCATGGTTTCTATTATATTGTAGCCGGCCTGGTATTTATAACAGGTATTGTAGCTTCTGTAATAGTTTATAATATATCAACCAACCAAAAAATACTATTTACAGTACTTAGTATATTGATGTTTGCAAGTATTGGGCTTATTGCATTAAAAAATGTACTGTTTCCCAATAAACTAAATTTAAAATAACAGCTTCATGGAAAACAATTATTCCAATTTCGACATGCTGGACAAAATGATTGCCAATAACAAAAAGGCAAAATCCTGGACTGCTTTCTGGATGGTAATGCTTTGTTTGATGGCCGCGGCAGTATTGTGGCTTGCATATACAGTTTCTGAAAAAACTAATATTATTAATGACCAAGTAGAGGTAATTGAATCAAACGAGTTTAACCTGGAAATTAAAAGCCGCATTATTGATTCTTTAACAGAAAACTGCAACGACGCCAAGACCGAAATAATTAAAGACTACGATTCTGTCATCACGCAAACTCAAGCTGCGCTTGCAATAGTGAACACCCAGCCAGATGCAAATATGCAATTTACACCGCTTCAACAAGAAAAGCTTAAAGAAGCCAATACCTCCATCGAAAAAATAAGAGACAATATAAAAATTGTAAGAGCCGATATCGCAAAAAACAGCACTCGCCTTTTTGTTCAGTATAACAATACTGAGAATGCTGATGAAATAAAAAGGCTTCTGTCTGTATTAAAAGCCAAATCTGAATATATAATTGTTCCTCCGGAATATATTGACAAAGTTTTTGGGACCACCATTAAGTTTTACAATTACCGGAATGCAGATGAGGAAAAATCTTTGATAAGACTGCTATCACGATATTTGAGAATTTCGGCGAAGGAAATTGAAATTAAATACGAGCAAAATAAAAATATAAAGCCCACGGTTGAAGTTTGGATTGGCACCCGAACTGCGACAATGATTAGAACACTGCAAAATCAGGATTAATATGGCTAAAAAATTAAGCATCTTTCTTTCCTATGCACACGAAGACGAAGTGATGAAAATTCAGTTAGATAAGAATCTGATCATGCTTAAAAGAAGCGATAAGGTGAATGTGTGGCAGGACCGTATGATAACGGCAGGCATGGAATGGGATGACAGCATTGCAAAAGAACTGGCATCGGCACATATTATACTGCTGCTGATAAGTGTTGATTTTAACAACTCGCAATTCATCTGGGATAAAGAATTAAAAATTGCGATGGAGCGGCATGAAAAAAATGAAGCCAGAGTAATTCCGATAATTTTACGCACCTGCGAATGGAGTGAAATGCCTTATGCTAAATTACAGGCCTTACCCACGGGTGCTAAACCAATCACCAGCTTTGTTAATGCCGACGAAGCATATACTGATGTTGCCAAAGGAATTAGAGCCGTCGTAGATTATATGATCGCTCAATAGTTTATTTTGCGTACCTGATGTTACAGTTAAAATTAACATCTGCCGCACCAAGTTCTTCTGCGGCGGCATTGCTTACCAGTAACATCAACCCTTCATTTTGTTTTAAGTCGGGTATAAGATCAAGCACTTTGGCAAAAACAAATTTTCCATTCTCGGGGTTGGTAATTTTAATAACAGCACCGGGTGTTGCGCTGTTGTGCAGACAATAATATTTTTTATCGGTCCAGCCACTAGTGCTTTTAAAAACTCCGGCGCTGCCTTCTGCATCTTCCAGTTCTGCATCACTGCTTTGAGAATCGTAAATACTTTTAAACACGCCACCAACGGTATTGATTGTGGAAGCTTTTTTCTCCGGCTTTGCCGTAACTGTTTCCTTAACAGGTTTTACTGCTTCCTTTTTCTCTGTCGTTACAATGTTAACTGCATCCTCTTTAATTTGTTTTTCCTGTACAATTTTTACCGGTTCTTTTTTTTCGATTTCGGTCTTTATTGTCTTAGCTTCTACTATTGCCACTGCTTTTTTCTCAGGCTCTGTAATTTTTTTCTCTTCAGGTTTGTTACCAACTATTGTTTTTGAACCAATAGAAGTACCAATACCATTTTTTGCAAACGCCGACAGTTCTGTCTTTACTTTCAAATATCCCACAATTAATTTAGCGCCGTTACTTATAGCGTCTCCACTAATGCTATTCCACTGTTTTAAAGTTTCCAGCGGCAGATCATTGTGATTTAAGGCAACACGATACAAACCTTCTTTTTCTTTTACTTCATAATAAACCGGCACAAATGTTTCGTCGGCATCAGCATTTCCGCCCTGAAAAAAATTAGCACTATTTAATGGTATTTTCAAAACCTGGCCCAGGCTTAATCCTCCTTCTAATTCAAGTTTATTAAAAGGTGCTATTTCTTTAGGGCTGATATTATAAATCCTTCCAATGCTATAGTAATTTTCCTTTGCCTCTACTTTGTGATTTATATACAAGTTCGGCGACACACCCTTAACCAGCAATGTCTTATTCTGTGCAGTTGTAAATAACGGAGACAATAAAATGAGTATCAATATTTTTTTCATGTATAAAGAATTTCGCTGCAAAGAAACGAATTTTTGCTGGTTGATATAGCTTTTCATTTGTTAAGAATACGCCACTCCTTTGGGTAATAATTATTAATTCGATTTGCCATAATTTTAATCCAACCAATCGCCATTTGTTCATGTGATAACAGCACCCAGCCTTTTAAATCGGTATCAATCTTAAATTCCTGCTTGCGTAAATATTGCAAAGCTGTTTCTTTATCTACTTCCAGTTTTGGCAAATCAGCATTAATAATTGTACTAACTGCCAGGTCATGTGCTGGTATTAATTCACCTCGGATAATGGCGCCCATTTTCACACCTGCCTTCTTTAAATAAAGTGATGATTGAATCAGCCTGAGGTCTTCTTCTATATATGCCGGTATGGCAATTACTTCTTCGTTTTGTTTGATAAAGAAAAAACCGTCCTTGTTCTGCAAAAAAGATTTTAGTACTTCTATATCATTCGCTGGTAATTTTTCAGATTCCTTTTTTTGCTTTACTTTTTGATTTCCTGTATCAGTCTTCTCGTCTGCGTCTTCCGATATCTTTTTAAAGGCCGCAACGAAAAAACCTTCGCCCTTTACCTTATCAGGATAAAAGCGATAACCAAAAGCTTTCTTTTTTTCAGAAACCGTTTCTACAATCCCCCATTCCGTTTCAATTGCTAACTGCAAACTACTTACTGCGAATTGCTCTATCAACCAATCAGCAATTGCTTCATCTTCCGTCTCTGAATATGAACAGGTTGAATAAACCAACACGCCACCCGCTTTTAGCGATGGCATTATGTCGGCCATAATTCTCTGCTGGCGCAGTGCACAATGCTGCACGTTATCTTCGCTCCATTCGCTAATAGCTTTGGCATCTTTTCGAAATAAACCACTGCCGCTGCAAGGTGCATCCACAACAATAACATCAAAATAATTTCGCAGCCGCTGAAAATCTCTTGGATCGTTATTTGTAACTATCACGTTGGCAGCTCCCCACTTGGTAATATTTTCTGCCAGAATGTTTACCCTTGTCTTGATTACTTCATTACTCACCAACAAACTCTCTTTTGAAATGATGGATTGTATTAAAGTAGATTTGCCACCAGGTGCGGCACAGAGATCTAATACTCTTAACGGTTTCGAAATATCCACGCACTGCTTCAACGCTTCTTCCAAAAACATAGAGCTGGCTTCCTGCACATAATAAGCACCTGCATGAAAAAGCGGATCTAAAGTAAACGATGGGCGTTGGGGAAGGTAGTGGCCGTTTGAGGACCAAGGAATCTCCTCCTGTTGCTCGTTGAGCGTTGCTCGTTGGCCGGACTTAGCTGGATTGACTCTTATAGAAACAATTTGCTCACCTGATTGGTGCACTGCTTTAAAAGCCTCTTCATTAAAGCCTTTAACATTTTGCAACGATCTTATTAATTTTTCCGGAAGGCTGTTCAACAATCTTTATTTTATTATATGGTTGAAGTTAACAGATAATTTTTATTTTCGTTGATACCTATTTAATCAGCTACAAATATGTCGTTACTTTTAAACCGTTCTGTTTTTGGAAATCCGTCGAATGCGGGTAATGTATTAACAAAAGAAGAGGCCCTACAATTATTTACCGATTGGGTAAAAAATGAAAGGTTGCAACTACACATGCGGCAGGTGGCACATTTAATGAAATGCTGGGCGGCCGAAAAAGAAGGACTGAATGAAGCCGATCAATGGCGTTGGGAATTGGCCGGCCTGCTGCATGATGCCGACTGGGACCAGTGGCCGGATCAACATTGCAAAAAAATTATTGAAGAATTAGAATCAAGAAATATAGATCCTGAAATTATCAGGGCTATCGCCAGCCATGGGCCCAATCATTTTGGTGTGGAACCGGAAACGAAGATGGATAAAATGCTTTTTGCCTTTGATGAACTCAGCGGTTTAACACATGCTTACAGCCTGATGCGGCCGGGTGGTTATGATGGTATGGAATTAAAAGGCATTAAAAAACGTTTTAAAGAAAAAGGCTTTGCAGCCAGTGTAAACCGAGAGGAAATTCTGGACGCCATGCAAAGGGCTGCAGTAGAATTGGAATCTATTATGCAATTCATTATTGAGAAGCAGGGCGATGTAAAATAATTTTTTAAACCGCTTTCACTTCCGCACATAAATCCTGCAAAACCTTTTTAGCATCGCCAAACAACATACTAGTTTTAGGTTGAAAGAAAAGTGCATTTTCGATACCAGCATAACCGGGTTTCATACTGCGTTTGTTTACAATGACTGTTTTGGCAAGTTCTACTTCTAAAATAGGCATACCGTATATGGGAGAGGCAGGATCATTTTTTGCAGCAGGATTAACCACATCATTGGCGCCGAGGATAAGCACCACATCGCAGGTTTTAAATTCGTCATTGGCGTCTTCCATCTCCATCAGTTTTTCATAACTCACATCGGCTTCGGCCAGTAATACATTCATGTGGCCGGGCATGCGGCCCGCCACCGGATGAATGGCATATTTAAATTCCACGCCTTTTTCGCCCAATATTTTTTCAAGTTCATGACATACATGCTGCGCCTGAGCAACGGCTAAGCCGTAGCCCGGCACCACCATTACTTTATTTGCATAGCTCATTACCATGGCTGCATCGCTTAAACTTATCTCTTTTACATGCCCCTGTTCGCTACTGCCTCCTTCAATTGCAGTTTTGCTACCACCAAAGGAGCCAATCAACACATTCAATAAAGACCGGTTCATGGCCTTACACATTAATATGGTAAGTAGCGTTCCTGCTGCACCAACTAAAATACCGCCGGTGAGCATAACTTTATTATCGTATAAAAATCCGCCACATGCCGCAGCCACACCGGTGAAAGAGTTGAGTAAAGAAATTACAACAGGCATATCGGCACCGCCAATGGGCATAACAAAGAAAACACCGTAAACCAGCGACAGACCTAAAATAGCATATAATAAAATGGTTTGTGTGGGATCATAAATTAAATAAGCACCTGCTGATAATGCTATTGCCAGTATTAAAAGATTGAGAATATTTTGTCCGGTGAAACTAAAATCTCTCACGGTTCCGTTTAATTTTCCCCAGGCAATCATACTGCCAGCAAATGATACCGAACCGATTATCAAACCCAAAACAATTATTAAAACAGTTGGTTGAACGGAAGCTGCACTAACTGTTCCATCAGCTATTTCTTTTGACAAATGACCAAACTCTACAATAGAAATTAACGCTGCACAGGCTCCGCCCATTCCGTTAAACATACTCACCATTTCGGGCATGGCGGTCATCTTCACTTTTTTGGCAGCAAGGGTTCCTATTACTCCGCCAACAAATAAACCACCAAAAATCCAGGCATAGTTGCCGAGATGTTCGCCGGTTTCATGATTGGTATACAAAAAGATAGTGGCCAAAATGGCAATGCCCATTCCGAATGCTGCCAATAAATTTCCTCTACGGGCTGTGGCCGGATTGGATAACATTTTTAGTCCGACAATAAATGTTACGGAAGCAATAAGGTAACAAAGTGTGAGTATGTTGAATCCCATTTGTATTATTTTTTCACGCAGAGACCGCAAAGATGCAGAGCCGCAAAGTTTTGTTTTTTATAATTCGTGTAATCAGTTCAAATCCGTGTAACTATTTTTTCTTCTTAAACATTTCCAACATTCTATCCGTAACCACAAAACCACCAACTACATTTAATGTACCTACTACAACTGCCAAAAAGCCGAGTATCAAAGCCAGGTAGTTGGTTGTTTCTGCCTGTCCCATAATTATAATGGCACCAATAACTACCACGCCATGTATAGCATTGGCACCACTCATTAAAGGTGTGTGTAACACACTGGGTACACGGCCTATCACTTCAATACCTACAAATATCATCAGTATTACGATGTAGATGATTTGTTGATTGGTTGAAATAAAATTTAAAACAGATTCCATTGAGTAAAATTTTTAAAATGATTTTATTTATATGTTTCAGGCCGCTTGCAGCGTCCCGACCCTGGGTGTTAATTCCCCATTATATGATTAACTCTTTCATTAACAATTTTTCCATCATGCACTACACAGGTTCCTTTTACCAGGTCGTCTTCAAAATTTAAATTGAAAACGCCTTCTTTATCAATCATCAACTGCAAAAAGTTCAAAATATTTTTGCCATATAATTTACTGGCATCGCTGGGCATGGTGCTTGCTAAATTTGAATTACCCACAATGCTCACGCCATTATGTACAACCGTTTCGTTGTTTTTAGTAAATTCAGTATTGCCGCCCGTTGCTGCTGCCAGATCAATAATAATTGAACCCGCTTTCATACTTTCCAGCATCGGTGTTGTTATTAAAATAGGGGCATTACGACCCGGTATCTGTGCAGTGGTAACAATAATATCTGCTTTAGCAACACTTTCGGCAATCTTTGCTTTCTGGCGTTGCATAAAATCTTCGCTTTGCTCCACGGCATAACCGCCTGCTTTGCTGGCATCGGCTGCTCCTTCTACCTCAATAAACTTTGCACCCAGGCTCATTACTTCTTCCTTAACAGCAGGGCGGGTATCAAATACTTCAATCACTGCACCTAACCTTCTTCCGGTCGCAATGGCCTGCAGGCCCGCAACCCCGGCGCCCAGTATCAGCACTTTTGCTGGCGGAATGCTTCCGGCAGCTGTCATAAACATGGGGAAATATTTGGGAAATAAATTTGCTGCCAGCAATACTGCTTTGTAACCTGCAATATTTGCCTGACTGCTTAAAATATCCATGCTTTGTGCACGTGTAGTACGGGGCAACATATCCATACTAAAAACCGTGATATTATTTTCAGCCATCTCCTTCATCAAATTGGTATTACTTAAAGGCTGATAAACACCGAGGAGGATTTTTGATTTTAGAATAACGCTTTCAGATTTATCAAATGCAAGGATAGATAAAACCAAATCGCTGCTTTGCAGCACTTCTTTTCTGGTAACAATTTTTGCGCCGGCATCTGCATATTTTTGGTCGCTGGCAAATGCATTAAGACCTGCATTTGTTTCTACAAAAATTTCTACATTCCATTTTTTAAGGATGCTGATATGCTCCGGAAGTAAGGATACCCTGGTTTCGGGTGATGGTTCTTTTAAAACGCCGATTATCATAGTTGCAGTTATGCGACTAAGATAAGGTAAAAATCAGAACCGAATTGTATAGTGCTGCGGAATTTTAAAATCGGGGTTGATGAAGACGATACCTATAAAAAAAAGATCAATGGTTAAGGTTACAGAAGGCTGTAGTTTAATAGCTTCCCAGGCTGCTTCCATGTCGGCGCTCCAATGTATATCATCAAATACCAATATGGTTGACGGGTTTGAGTGGTTCAGCAATTGCTGAAAATAATTAAGGGTGGGCTCCTTGCGGTGATTACCGTCAATAAAAGCAAAATGCACCGAAGCGATTTTTGAGAGTAATGGCGCCAGACTATTTGTAAAATCCCCTTCGGTTAATTGTATATTTTTTAAGCCCAGCTCAAGAAAATTTTGCCGGGCTACATCAGCAATCGCTTTTGAACCTTCGCAAGTGAAAGTATTGGCACTTTCGTTGCCAGAGGACATGAAAGCTGTGGTGATGCCAAAAGATGTGCCTAATTCAAGAATGGTTTCAGGTTTGTAATACCTAATCATCCTGAACAAAAGCTGTCCATATTTTTTTGATTTGAGAGATGATTTGGCAATGGCTGCTATCTTTCTTTTATCAGTTTTAATAATAGCCGATCCGGCGCCAAAATCTTCCACCTCAATCATTTGAGCATTAGCAAGCAATTCTTTCCTTTTTTGCTCTATGGGTTGATAACAGGTGTAGTTCTGGTTATCATTTAAAACATGTTTTACAAAATCAAACACAAAGGGAGAGTGAATGCCATGGCCTCTACCATTGGAAGCGGTGAGTCGGTATTGTACATACTTTTTTGCTAATTGGATTCGATTGAACAATTAAAAATTAAAAATTAA
>JBBKXU010000254.1:0-2579 GCA_037969645.1 Ferruginibacter sp.
TCACCTGAACATTGTTTACTATTTTTGCATATGCAAAAATTAAATTCCATACAAAAATTACTTGCCCAAACAGATATTTACCTGATTGATCAGATTATGAAAGGAAGGTATGAAACCGAGGACAAGATATTAGACGCAGGATGCGGTACCGGCAGAAATATGCATTGGTTTTTGCAAAATAATTTTGATATTACCGGTATCGACAACGATCAACAAGCTATCCAGAATATAAGAGCAACGTATCCGGGTTTTTCTGTTGATAAATTTATTATTTCAACTATTGAAAATATGCCTTTTCCTAATCGTCATTTCGATCACATCATCTGCAGTGCCGTTTTACATTTTGCAAATGGCACTTTACAGTTTAATAATATGATGGCAGAATTGACCAGAGTATTAAAACCCACAGGCTCTTTATTCATCCGGATGACATCTGATATTGGTATAGAAAATAAAGTTGAACATATAGCCGATAGCGTGTACCTTATCCCCGATGGCTCAAAACGGTTTTTGTTAACCCGTACTTTACTGGTAGATTGTATGACGCAGAACAAACTCTCTTTTATAGAGCTATTAAAAACGGTAAATGTTGATGATATCCGCTGTATGAGTACGCTGATTCTGAGAAAGGAATAATTAAGTTTGCTGTTCAACTGACTCAAGCTGTTTTGCTACCGTTACAGAAATAGCTGTACCGCCGCCAATATTATTTTGCACAGTAACTTTTCCGTTGATGGAATTGGCACGTTCCTGAATGCTTCGCAAGCCATTTACCTGCTTTTCCATATCGTTACCAAAACCATTGCCTTCATCAACTATCAGCAATTCAATTTCGTTGCCGATATCTGTAATACTAATTTTAATTTTTCCCGCCTGCGAATAGTCTAAAATATCTGAAAGAGCCTCCTGGCAAATTCTGAAGAAATCTGTTTTCATTTCCTCAGATATCGAATGCTCTTCGTAATCTACTTCAAAACTGCAGGCAATGCCGTTTAAAATAGTAAACTCATTGCAAAGCCATTCCATAGTCGCGTTCAGGCCCAAATCAACAAGCATTTGCGGGCTAATCGAAAAAGCCAGCCGCTGAATTGTTTTTATCATCAGCTTACAAACCTCCGATGCATGTTCAACCCGCTGCTTTACCTTTTCCGGCAGGTCTGAAACATTTTTTGTTAGCCAGCCTACGTCCATATTTACAACCGACAGCAGTTGCGCCAGTTCTTCATGTAGCTCATAAGCAAAATACTTACGGTCATCCTCCATGCGTGTTTTAAAATGAGCTGCCAATCCTTTAAATTTATTATACTGCTCGTCAACTTCCTGCTCAATTATTTTGCGGGCAGTGATATCTTTGGCAATGGCAAAAACAATTTCTTTGTCGGCCATGTACACTGAGGTCCACTCAAGCCACACAATATCGCCGGCCTTAGTTACGTACCGGTTAACAAAATTATGCAGCACTTCTCCCCTGAATAACTTAAAACGGTTAAGCAAGGTTTTCTCAATATCTCCCGGATGCATAAAAGCAGTGATTGGTCTTTTGTATAGTTCCTCCTCAGAAAAACCAAGCTTCTCCATAACAGCAGGATTAGCTTTTTTCAAAAAACCATCCTTTCCCGCAATCCACACCAGGTCGGGTGTTAAATCAAAAAAGTCGGATAAGCCAAAGTCATTCATACTGTGATCGATTATTTGTGCATTAATCGGGTTAAAACAATATTAAAGGAATTGAACGGATAAACTGTAGTTATTGTTGTAACAATTAAGCCTAGTCAGCCTTTTCTAGAATTATGCCGACAATAATAACGGTATTATTCGACTATATAGCAGATAAAAAAGCAATAAAATAGCCCGTGAGTTACGAACAAAAATGAAAAAACAAACCAATCAGCAATTAATACCCCCTCAAATAATACTTAATACCATTGGCATTCACAATCGAATTACCGGTTTTCATACTGCCGCTAAATTGCTCAAAAGAAGAATAGTAAGTAAAACTGTAGCGGTCAATACTTTTGATTTTGCCTCTAAAAGCCTTGTCTTCAAAAGAGCCGTAATAAGTAAATGCGGTGGGGCCTACAGTTTTTAGTTTACCCCGCAGGTCTTTATTTTCGTAAGAAGCGTACCAACTAACGGTTTGTGCACCCAATTTTTTAATAGAGCCACGGTAAGCTGCATCTTCATAACTTAAATAATAATCAAGACTAATAGAGCCTATAGCTTTAAGTTTACCCTTCAACGCATCATTTTCGTAAGAAGCATACCAGGTAACCAATGTTCTGCCAATATATTTTATTTTACCACGCAGCGCCTCATCATCATTCTGAGTGTAGTACTCTATCCTGCCCATATATGGGTCAAGGTCGCCGTTGTAGTTTTCTTGATACCCAATATACCTGTCGAATCCCCATTTGCTGATATTGCCATCTTTGGTCACATAAATCTGTACATTCTCATCCAGTCCAAAAGCAAATACATCAACTTGCCCCTGTCCGGTAATAGTTATTCTGGAAATACTCTGACCAAAACCAATTTGCAACAGGCAAACCGCAGCAATAGTAAAAATTATTTTTTTCATA
>JBBKXU010000255.1:0-4468 GCA_037969645.1 Ferruginibacter sp.
AAATGGGCAGGCTTTAGAAATATTGGTGAAAAAGTTGTAGAACATCGTGCCCGTAAGTATGGAATCACCAAATTTGGCTGGGAGCGTTTTATAAACGGTTTCCTCGATCTGTTCTCCATTATGTTTGTAGGCAAGTTTGGCAAAAGACCCATGCACTTTTTTGGTTTATGGGGTACGCTTTTTTTCCTGGCGGGATTTGCAATATTTTCTTACCTCACTGTTTCAAAGTTCTTTTTTGACGGAACCGGTATGACCCAACGGCCGCTATTTTTCGTGGCAATTTTGGTTATGATTGTGGGTTCGCAGTTATTCCTTGCAGGTTTTATTGGGGAGTTGATAGCACGTAGTTCTGTTGAAAGAAATAATTATCTTATTGAGGAAAAAACAGGGTTATAGTTGATAGAACACGGATAACACAGATTTTGCGGGTTAAAAACTGATTTATGTTATTACATGAGGAAATAACTGATAAGATTATCAAAAGCTTCTATACTGTTTACAACAAACTTGGCTACGGGTTTTTAGAGAAGGTATATGAAAATGCTTTGATTGTAGAATTACGAGCAAGTGGTTTAGATTGTGCAAAACAAGTTCCCATAGAAGTATATTATGAAGATACCAGCGTTGGTAATTATTTTGCCGATATTCTTGTGGAAGAAAAAGTTATTTTAGAATTGAAAGCAGGAGATGGAGCGTTGATTGAAGAACATGAATTACAATTAATCAACTACCTTAAAGCAACAGATAAAGAAGTTGGCCTTTTACTCTTCTTCGGTAAAAAACCTGTGTTCAAGAGAAAAATATTCACAAACGATAATAAATAATCAGTCAAAATCAGTTACACCCGTGTCATCAGCGTTCTATAAAATAGTCATCATCGGCCCGGCACATCCCTTAAGAGGCGGTGGCATTACTACATTTAACGAACGCCTTGCCCGCCAGTTTCAAAACGAAGGACATCAAACAACTATTTATTCTTTCTCTCTACAATACCCCGGTTTTTTATTCCCCGGCAAATCACAATTTACCGATGCACCTGCACCCGAAGGGTTGGATATCCGTAGCAGAATCAACTCCATCAACCCATTCAACTGGTTAAGCATTGGCAAAGAAATTAAGAAACTAAAGCCCGATATTGTTGTAGTAAGATACTGGATACCTTTGATGGGCCCATGTTTGGGCACCATCCTCCGCATCATCAAAAAAAATAAGCATACAAGAATTATTTGCATTGCCGATAATATTATACCACACGAAAAACGCATCGGCGATAAGCCATTTACCCGATATTTTATAAAACCCGTTGATGCATTTATTACCATGAGTGAAAAAGTGTTGGCTGATTTACGGCTTTTTACCACAACAAAAAAAGCCCTACTTGTCCCCCACCCTTTGTATGATAATTTTGGAGAAAAGATTTCTAAAGAAGCGGCCAGAAGGGAATTAGGAATTAGGAATGAGGAATTGGTTGTGCTGTTTTTTGGATTTATAAGAAAGTATAAAGGACTAGATATATTGCTGGAGGCCGTTAATATTTTAAAAGAACGTTCACCAATTCACAATTCACAATTCACAATTCCCAAATTACTAATCGCTGGTGAATTCTATGAAGACCGTAAAGTATATGATGAACAAATTGAAAGGCTTGGCATAAAAGATCAGTTAATCCTGCACACAGATTTTATACCTGATAACGAGGTTAAGAATTATATGTGTGCCGCTGATGTGGTTATTCAACCTTATCGCAATGCAACACAAAGCGGCGTAACACCACTTGCCTATCATTTTGAAGTACCCATGATTGTTACCAACGTTGGCGGCTTACCGGCCATGGTGCCCGATAACAAAGTTGGGCTTGTGGCAGAGCCAACCGCAGAATCGCTGGCAGAAAAAATTATAGAGTACTTCCAAAAAGGCGAAAATCATTTCCTCCCACACTTATTAGAAGAAAAGAAAAAATTCAGCTGGACAAAAATGGTTGAAAGCATCCTTGAAGTGGCTAATAGTAAGTAAATTGCCGCATTAAACAGTTTACATGATTTACAGAAGCAAAGCTCCTTTAAGAATTGGTTTGGCAGGCGGCGGTACAGATGTGAGCCCCTACAGCGATTTGTTTGGCGGTGCCATTTTAAATACCACCATTTCCATGTCCGCCTATGCTTCAATTGAACCATTGAATGAAAATAAGATCATCGTAGAAGCGCTAGACAGAAATGAACAACAGAGCTTTGACCTGATGCCGAAATTACCCATTGATGGTACGCTTGACTTGCTGAAAGGCGTTTACAACCGCATTCAAAAAGATCATTCCAACAGCTTACCAGGTTTCAGATTATCCACTTTTGTGGATGCCCCTGCCGGTTCGGGTTTAGGTACTTCTTCAACATTAGTCGTAGCTGTACTTGGCGCTTTTGTTGAAATGCTGAAATTGCCGCTGGATGAATATAAAATTGCTCAATACGCTTTTGATATAGAACGCAACGACCTGCAACTGGCGGGCGGAAAACAGGATCAATACGCTGCAACTTTTGGCGGCGTAAATTTTATGGAGTTTTCGGCAGACAAAGTAATTGTAAACCCACTGCGTATTAAGCCCGAGTATTTGCATGAATTGGAGAATAACCTCGTTCTATATTTTACATCCACCTCAAGAGAAAGTGCTTCTATTATAAAAGAGCAGGTAAAAAATGTGAATGAGAAGAATGAAAAAAGTATCGAAGCCATGCATCATCTAAAAGATCAGGCTAAGATGATGAAGGAAGCATTATTGCAAGGAAACCTCGATGAAATTGGCCTCATACTCAATTATGGTTTTGAGCAGAAACGCAATATGGCTGCCAACATAAGCAACAGCGATATTGAAAAAGTATATGAAGCTGCAAAAGCTGCCGGTGCCACAGGTGGTAAAATAAGCGGTGCAGGTGGCGGTGGCTTTATGATTTTCTATTGCCCTAAAAATACCCGACACGCTGTTATAAAAACATTAAATAGCTTTGGCGGTGTTGTACGGGATTATTCATTTACCAAATATGGTTTAACAACCTGGACGGCCCCATAACACCCTAAACGGGAAAATTGAGAAGATTAAAGCGAAAAATATGGAACAGATAAAAAATATAGTGCAGTCCTCCATTAATGTAAAGCAGAATGTTTTACAAAATGAAGAATTACTCAATACAGTGCAAGATTGCATTGATGTAATTGTCAAAGCATTTAAAAACGGTAACAAAGTTTTGTTTTGCGGCAATGGCGGCAGTGCTGCCGATGCACAACACTTAGCAGCTGAGTTCAGTGGTCGTTTTTATACGGATAGAGATGCATTACCAGCCGAAGCACTGCATTGCAATACCTCGTACATGACGGCTGTGGCTAATGATTACAGTTATGATGTTATCTACTCCCGTTTAATTAGAGGCATTGGCAACAAAGGCGATGTATTGGTTGGCTTGAGTACATCGGGCAACAGTAAAAATATTTATAATGCATTTGAAGTAGCTAAAGAAAAAGGAATGGTAACCATTGCATTCACAGGTGCAACCGGCGGAACTATGAAACCACTTTCCGACTATTTAATAAATGTACCGTCAACCGATACACCTCGCATTCAGGAAAGCCATATTATGCTGGGGCATATTATTTGCCAATTGGTTGAAGCTGAATACTTCACCCCCTCCGCCCCCTAAAGGGGGAACCTGGGGAATGCTGGTTTAAAATTCCTTTCAATTACAAACTACCAAATAAATGAACGAGCCTGAAAATAGTGATTTGCCAAGCTCCCCCTTTAGGGGGCGGGGGGGGTATGAGGCCATCATCCTGGCCGGAGGCTTAGGCACCAGATTACGTTCAGTAGTTTCTGACTTACCAAAGTGCATGGCGCCAGTTGCCGGCAAACCCTTTTTATATTTTGTAATTGAGTATCTGCTAAGTCAGGGCGTTGAAAAATTCATATTTTCCATTGGTTATAAAAGCGAGTCGATCATTGATTATGTAAATGATCAATACCCAACACTCGAAAAACAATTTTCAATTGAAGATGAACCCTTGGGTACAGGAGGCGCTATAAAGCTTGCCTGTAGCTTGGCCACAGAAGAAGATGTTTTAGTACTTAACGGCGATACCATATTTAAGGTTGATATAAACACTTTGTCTTCCTTTCACAAAAAGAGCAAATCAGACTGTACATTATCGCTAAAACCTATGCAGGATTTTGACCGCTATGGCGTAGTTGAATTAAATGATGATTCTTCGATCTGTGGATTTAAAGAAAAACAATATTATCAATCGGGGCTGATAAACGGTGGCGTGTATGCTCTACATGTTTCCCGTTTTTTGCAGGAAGATTTACCACAAAAATTTTCATTCGAAAAAGATTACCTGGAAGCCTTTGCCGATAAAAGGAATATGCATGCCATAGTGCAATACCAGTATTTTATTGATATCGGGATTCCGGAAGATTATGAACGAGCCC
>JBBKXU010000256.1:0-8123 GCA_037969645.1 Ferruginibacter sp.
ATCTTATTATCATTTTGAATTTTAGTGAAAAGAGTATCAAACAATGGCGCTTGATTCGACACATAGTGGAAAATCCGGTGATACTGACCACCTAAATCCGGTGCAAACTGACCACCCTAAGTTAACTGCCCTTTGTCTGCATTAAAAGGTTGTTTTTCTTTGTTAAAAGTAACTGTTTATTTGTTGTTGTCTTCTGTTTTCTTATTCCATTTTCTTCTGAGTGATTCTCCTTTTAGTTCTATACGCTGTGTGTTGTTGATTATCCTGTCAAGGATAGCATCTGCTACTGTTTTTTCTCCAATTACTTCGTGCCATTGTTTAACGGGTAGTTGTGATGTGAAGATGGTTGAGCGTTTGCCGTGTCGGTCTTCAATAATTTCCAGTAAAGAAGCTCTGCTTGGTTGATCGAAAGGCTGTATGCCAAAGTCATCGAGTATAAGCAGGTCCTGTCTTTCTATTTTGGCTAAATCCCTGATAGCAGATCCATCAGCTTTTGCCATTTTGAGTTGAGCAAACAAGCGGGTAACATTGGCATACAAAACTTTAAATCCCTGCTGACAGGCCTGCTGGCCCAGAGCCGATGCTAAAAAACTTTTACCTGTTCCGGTGGGGCCGGTAATAAGTATGTTTTCATTTTGGGTGATATATTTACCATCAGCAAGCCGGTGGATTTGATTTTTATCCAGCCCTCTGCCGCCATCGTAATCTAACTGTTCAACAGTAGCTTTATAACGGAAGCGTGCATTTTTGGTAGTTCGTTCAATGTGACGGTTGTGTCGCTCATCCCATTCACTGTCGATGAGCAATGCGGTCATTTCATCGGCAGTTAACTGTTCGTTCTTTGCTGACTCCACGCTGGTTCTAAAGGCCCGGTACATCCCCAGCAAACGCATCTGTTTCATTTTTTCAAGTGTGTCTGTGTTCATCTGATTTAATTTTTATGAGTGAATAATAAATAACTAAGTAAGGGCTATTGATAATAATCGCTACCCCGTATGTTTTGATGCTGTGGCATCTCATGTGCAGCCTGTTGTTCATCGTCAGTTAATGCATCCAGTTTTTTTTCCAGTATTTGTACAATGATGGGATAGTTGTATACGCCGTAACTATTTGCTCTCCGACAGGCCATTATCAATCTTGCATTGCCCACCTTACGTGCCAGACTAAGTATGCCGGTACAGGATTTGTAAGCCTGCTCAGGATGTTGCTTGTTTTCAATTACATGCATGATATAGATTGCCACTTCTTCATCTATGGCTTCTGCCTGTTCAATAAATTTTTCGGGAGTCCACTCACTCAGGTAGCGGTGTGAAGAAGCCAGGTGCTCATCGGTAGTGGTGTAATGATATTTACGGTACTGTCGCTGATGAGCCGCTATCTGTTCGTATTTATAATAAATTGCTACGAGCGTAGAAGTGAATTGTATTTTGACTTTCTTTCCAATAAAGCGGTAAGGCACACTGTAATAATGTTTATCAACAGCAAGGCATACATGGCCATTCTTCATTACCGTTACAATATGTTGCTGTTTAAATTCGTAACGGTACACCGGTAAGGGTTGCAGTGTTTCTTTTTCAACCTCATCAAACTGCTGACGGCGGCTGTAATTACGTCCTTTGAAGGGAGCATTGTTTAATTGTTCTAAAGCTTCCCTGATAGCTGTATTTAATGCTTCAAGGGTAAAATAAGTATGTGTGCTTAACTGTGTGTATATGCGGTTGTATACAATTTTTACCATCCCTTCTACCAATGATTTATCTCTTGGCCGGTATACCCTGGCAGGAAGTACGGCAGTACCATAGTGTTCTGCAAAGTCAGCAAAGGCTTCATTGATGGTTGGCTCATACTTACTGCTTTTAGTAACAGCAGATTTTAGATTATCCGGCACAATGGCCGCTGGTACACCTCCAAAATATTGCATAGCATTTTCACAGGCTCCAATAAAATCCTGCCTGCGTTGTGTGGCTACTGCTTCTACATAAGTAAGCTGGCTACAGCCCAGTATGGCAATAAACACTTCTACTGGCTGTACCTCGCCCGTTTCTTTATCTGTAATACTGAGCTTCTCCCCGGCAAAGTCTATGTACATCTTATCGCCGGCCTTATGATCCATATGCATAACCGCCTTAGCCCGCCCGGTATAAACAGTAAAATGCGTGTGGAACTGTGTATGTCCATATCCGCCAGGGTGGATCTGCAGATAGTTTTTCCATAACAGATCTATGGTTACTCCCTTTTGTTTAAAGCGTTTCTCCAGGTCGGGAAGCATGCGTTGAAGCTGTTCATACCGCTCACCCTTATCAGGAGGCTCTGCTGAACCAAACATTACCTCTAACTCAGTATCAGACAGACTGCTGAGCATATCAAAGGTCACTTTCTCTGCAAGAAATTTGCGGTTTTATTTTTTAACCGTGTTACGGGATGCACCCGTTTGTTCACTGATTTGTACTTTACTCTTACCTTGGGTAAAAGAACGGAGGATCTGTCTTATCTTAGTCATCAGAATTGTTTTATTAGCCATGTTTGGGTTGAGTTTAGCACTCAACCTCCAACAATAATGGCCGTTAAAACAACCTGTTTTAAATACAGCTTAGGGGGTGGTCAATTTGAACCGGATTTGTCTGGTCAATTTGCTCCGGATTGGGGTGGTCAACTTCGACCGGATTAGGGTGGTCACATTGAGCGGATTTTCCACTCTCTAAAGGTTATTATCGGAATACTTGGAATTGTAGTGGCAGCAGTTGCCGGGTTAATCACTTTAATAAAATTTCAAGAAAACTGGATTGAGTACAGAACTACAGCTGAATCATTAAAATTTGAAAAATTTCTTTTTCTGGCAAAATCGGGTCCGTACAAAGATGCAACCGACGCTTATCCAATATTCGTTGAGCGATTTGAAAGTCTTATTTCTACATCGACGAAAAAGTGGGTTGAATATATTTCTAAAAAAGAAACCAAATCTACTAAAACTGATTGAGACAAATTTAGATAGAGTTTTCTTACAGTATTAGAAAGCCGGCATTGAAATGCCGGCTTTCTGTATTTAATATGCTTAATCAGACCTCTCCTTTGGTAGAGATGACAGAAATCCGTTTTCACTAGTATCAATCCGTGTTCCCGATTTAATCGGGACAGGCTATTCGTGTTTCTATCTCTTATTTTGGTTTATACTCAAATACCAACACCGCATTTTCAGTCAGACTGGCGCTGCTATGCAGTTCGTAACGCTTATCGCCGGCATTTACCACAATGAGAGCGGTATTGGGTGGTATGCTGCCCAGGTTATGGGCAAAAAGCACAATCTCATGCTGCGTGGCTTTTTCGTCGAGCGTAAGGTTTACCGTAATGGGTTTTGCAGTGAGTGGCTGGTTGTTTACTAGTAGCTTGTTATTGTAAAAAACGCTGATACTGTCACCGTCAATGGTGGCATTGTCGTAAATACTTATGGTAATATCTTTTACCGAAACCGGTATCCGGCTGAAGATGCTGTTCTTGCGGTTGCCAATATCTTTTAGCACGGCCTCAGGAACGGCTGTCGGCACTGTAGGCGTTGCTGTTTTACTTTCGGTGCTTATCTTATATTCTTTTGGTGGCTCGGCTTCCATCAGATTTTTTACAAAATAATCCCAGCGGCGGCGGGTCATGTATAAACCATCGGCGCCGTAACCATGGCGGGCATTGGGGAATACCACCAGATCGAAATCTTTATTGGCTTTTTGCAATGCTTCTGCAACAAGATAAGTATTGTAAGGTGGCACATTATCATCCATTCCACCATGCACCAGCATCAGCTTACCTTTAAGGTTGCCAGCATAATTCTGGTTGGCTTGTTCTTCGTAATTGCTTTTACCTGTTGGGCCTTTCTCCAATAAACCAATATATCTTTCGCCCCAATCGTCTTCGTAGTTACGGTTATCGTGGTTACCACTTTCGGAGATTCCTACTTTGTAAAAATCAGGATAAGTAAACATGGCATCTGCCGTGGCAAAGCCACCACCAGAGTGTCCCCATACGCCTACTTTATTAAGATCCATATAGCTGCGTTTTGCAGCTAATTGTTTTAAACCTGCCACCTGGTCTTCCAGCGTATTGCTGCCCATATCGCCATAACAGGCATCATGAAAAGATTTGGAACGATCGGGATTGCAACTGCCATCTATAATCACAACAATAAACCCAAGATCGGCAAGCGCCTGGTGATCACTACGTGCAGGTGAAAATGAACGACTGCCTACTCCCCCGCCCTGCGGACCGGGATAGATATAATTTACAATGGGATACTTTTTCGTTTGGTCAAGATTTTTTGGGGTAAACACCAAACCATACAAATCCCATTTGCTATCTGCTGATTTTACGGTGATAGGCTCGGGTGCTTTCCAGCCAGTGGCCGTTAATGCAGAAATATCAGCTTTTTCTAAATTACTGATGAGTTTACCGTTCATATCTCTTAAAACAGAAACAGGTGGTACATCAGGTTTTGAATAATTATCTACAAAATACTTTCCATCGGGCGATAGGGAAACATTGTGATTACCATCTTCGGGCGTTAATAAGGTTAGTTTACTGCCATCAAAATTAACGCTGTAAAAATGACTGAAATAGGGATCACGTCCGGCTTCACGACCATTGGCATTAAAATACAGTGTACGGTTTTCTTCATCTACTTTCAACAACTGCGTTACTACAAAGGCGCCTTTGGTTATTTGATTTTTTAGTTTGCCGGTAGTGGCATCGTAGAGGTATTGGTGGCCCCAGTCATCACGTTCGCTGTACCAGATTATTTCATTGGTTTTATCTAAAAAATGCCAGTTGATGCTACCTTGCCCACTTTCGTATTGTGTAGCAACACGCTCTTCAAATACTTCTCTTACATCACCAGTAGCCGCATCAGCAATGCGTACTTTTTCTACTTTATGATCACGGCTGGTAGATACAAAAGCGAGTTTGCTGCCATCAGCATTCCACTCATTATCATCATAAGGCCCGCCGGAGGAAATATCATCACTCAGGCTCCCTCTTCTGTCATCTGCTGGTATTTTTAAGCGAATCACTTTTGGTACATCTACTTCTATAATAACACGATGTATTTTAATGATCTCTTTATCTTCTGGTAGCGGATACTTCCATGCTTCCAGTTTAGGTGCTCCCACATTTGTAGTTACCAGGTACATATCTTTTATATGCCGTTGGTCTTGTTGAAAAGTGGCAATCTTTTTTGAATCAGGACTCCAGAGCATGATGGGGCGGTCGCTATGTGTCCAGCCGGCATTGTCGGTAGCATAACCAAAATCTTTTACGCCATCGGTGGTAAGCTGGGTTTCTTTTTTTGTTTCCAGGTCTTTTACCCAAAGGTTCCAGTCCTTTATAAAAGCGGCTTTTTTCCCATCTGGCGAAGTCATTTCGTTACTACCGCCTCTACGGCGACGTGTGGCTGTTGCGGCTTCATTTCCGCCGCCACTGCCTAAAATTGATTTTTTATCGGGACCGAATTTACGGCCGCCGTTTTTAGGGTCAACCAGTACATACTCATCACCATTGGGTACACTTACTACATACCAGAACTTGCCATCGGGTAACCAGTTGGGGCGCACGTTGTTGCGGTATACCAGCGAGTTGGTATTAAAGCCGAGGGCTTTGGTAGCCTGATCGTAATCTGCAGCGGTTAGTACTGTTTTATCTTGTGCGGTTACTATTAATGTTGTTACAACCAGTAAGGCTAATGACAGAAGATTTTTTTTCATATTTGTTGTTGTTTCGGGTGTTAATTTAAGCAATGTTCGGCGATTTGGGGAGGGATTATTGTTGAGTGGTTGTATATATGTTTGAATTTATCACACAAAGACACTAAGAAATTAAATTTACTTGAAGGCGATGTGAAGGGATATGGACAAGGTGAACGTTTTAAAATACTTTAAGTCCGAAGGACTGATATGATTATAGTGCAAGTCGGAATTTTATAATGCCCCAAACCCCGAAGGGGTGAAATATCACCCCTTCGGGGTTTGGGGGAGCGTATTTTGGCTATCCATTTCTATAATCATAACATCCCTTCGGGATTGAAAACCTAAATTGCCAGATATTTTAATTATAGTGCATTTGCCCGGAATATGGTTATGAGCAAATAAATAACAGAACACTTAATTTAGATGAGTAGTAAAGATTGATCATGACCAAGAAAAATGATACGTTAACCAGCACATATGGCCTTGTAGTCTGTGGTGGCAATAGCAGCCGTATGGGCAGAGATAAAAGTTTGCTGCAATATTATGATAAGCCACAACGCTATCATGTTTACAACATGCTTCTCCCCTTTTGCGAAAAGGTATTTATTTCCTGCAATGCAGAACAGGTAAATACAATTGAAGTGGGTTATAATTTTATAGAAGATAACATTGCTTATAGCAATATAGGCCCGATGGCTGCTTTGTTATCTGCGTTTACAAAATTTCCGGAAAAGAATATATTACTTATCGGATGCGACTACCCTTTTTTGCAGGCAACAGAATTACAACAATTTGTAACACATTGCAAAAATGTACCCACAGGTTTCTACAATGAAACGGCAGATATTTATGAACCACTGCTGACCTGGTACCCAGCCGCATCATTTAATAATTTGCAAAATATGCAGGAGGCAGAGCAATATTCATTACAACATTTTTTAAAAGATAATAATGCTGTAAAGTATTTTCCCGCAGATGCCAATTCTATGACCAGCATCGACACAGAAGCTGATTTTATTAAAACAGTTAAAATACTAAAGGCGTGAATTGGCAGATTTCTTTTGTAATTTTAAGATATGAGCGAATTGCCTGTTGAACATATCAGCATTCATAAAATAAATGCAGGAGTTGCAATAGAAGCAGCTGATAAAGTAGCGGTGGAGGAACCATTGGAGATTCAACTTGAATACAGTACAGTAACCGGAAGAATGATTAAAAACATTGCCGTTACCATGCGTACCCCCGGCAATGATGATGAGCTTGCAACCGGATTTCTATTTACAGAAGGCGTGGTAAAAAATGTAGAGGATATTAACGATATAAAACAAATAGATCATAACCGTGTTTCCGTAGTTTTAAAAGAGAATATAGTACCAATGCTGGCAAATGCCGCTCGTAATTTTTACAGCACATCCAGTTGTGGCATATGCGGCAAGGCGAGTATTGATGCAATCAGAACCGTTTCGCAGTATAGCGAAGTAAAAGACAATATCATTATTAAGGCCCTGGTATTTTATCCGCTGCAAAGCGAATTAAAAAAACAGCAAAAGATTTTTGAAGATACCGGCGGCATTCATGCCAGTGCGCTATTTGAGCATGATGGCAATTTTATGATGATGAGAGAAGATGTGGGTAGACACAACGCATTAGATAAAGTTATAGGTGCCGCACTGCTAAAAAATGAATTGCCACTTAATAGTTGTATTTTACTGCTGAGCGGACGTGCAAGTTTTGAACTGCTACAAAAAGCGGTGATGGCTGGTGTAAAAATTGTCGCAGCTGTGGGTGCGCCCTCGAGTCTGGCGGTAGAAATGGCAAAAGAGAGTGGCGTAACTTTAATTGGATTTTTAAAAGATAACCGGTTTAATATTTATGCAGGAGCAGAAAGGATAAGTATGAAATAACATCTTCGTGTCCTTTGCGAAACTTCTTCGTGTACTTAGTGGTTAAATTATACGACAAAATACACGAAGGGTACACAAAGGGCACCAAGGAGAAATTATAATTATGAAAATACGCATCAAAGGAAATTCCATACGTTACCGTCTTACAAAATCAGAGGTAACTAAACTTGCAGAAACAAGCTATCTGCAGGAGCAAACCATTTTCCCAAACAACAGCTTTGTGTATGCTTTGCAAATAGATGAAGAAACAAGTTCATTATTTGCGACACTCGGTACCAATAAAATAACCATGCATATACCTGCGTCTTTTGCAAAAGGCTGGCCAAAAAATAATATTGTGGGCATTGATGCAACTATGCCTTTTTTTGAAGATAATTCCTTGTACCTTTTAGTTGAAAAAGACTTTGTGTGCCTAGATGATACTATCGAAGACCAGAGCGATAATTTTGCGAACCCAAACAAACCTGATACAAATTGAGCGACGAGAAAGACAAAC
>JBBKXU010000257.1:0-6088 GCA_037969645.1 Ferruginibacter sp.
ATGAAGATGATAATTTGATAGAGAATGCGGTTGCCATGGGTAAATATATGGAGGAGCAACTGGAGAAAATGAAACAAAAACATCCTTCTATTGGTGATTGGAGAAATACCGGTTTGCTGGGTTGTATTGAATTGGTGAAAAACAGAGATACCAAAGAACCTATGGCGCCGTTCAATGCAAAGCCTGACGAAATGGTTGTGATGAACAAGGTAGCAGCAAAATTAAAAGAGCTTGGGCTATACACTTTTGTAAGGTGGAGTTACATTTTTGTTGCACCACCATTATGTATTACCAAAGAACAGATAGATGAGGGGTTGGCGATAATCAGTGAAGCAATTAAGATTGCAGACGAAAATATTAGCTAAGAGGATAAAAGAGAAAAGGAGACAAAGGAGAATACACACAACTCTTTCAGCTCCTTTTCTCTTTTGATCTCTTAGCCCAAAAATAAACATGACAGAAACCCAAAACATCAACGCTTCTTCTTCTCTCATTAACGAAGACCTTGCTCCAATCCCCCAAAACAAACGTACCTGGGGAACCTGGAACTACGCAGCTTTGTGGATTAGCATGAGCTTGTGTATTCCAACTTATATGCTGGCCAGTTCGCTGATAGAAGGCGGAATGAACTGGTGGCAATCAATCCTTACTATTTTTATTGGTAACACCGTTGTTTTAATTCCAATGATATTAAACGGACATGCTGGTGCCAAATATGGAATCCCATTTCCTGTTTTTGCCAGGGCAAGTTTTGGAACAAAAGGAGCAAATATTCCGGCAATCTTAAGAGCCATTGTTGCCTGTGGATGGTTTGGTATTCAAACATGGATTGGTGGTTTCGCCATTTACCAAATGACGAAAATGTGGATGCCGTCTTTAGCAACATTGCCCCAGATATTTCCTGATTCGTTTGGTTTAGAAACCGGCCCCGCCATTTGTTTTTTTATTTTCTGGTTATTGAATATGTGGGTTGTTTATTTAGGCGTTGAAAGTATTAGAAAATTATTAGTGTTTAAAGCAATCTTTTTACCATTGGCTGCGCTGGCATTATTATTTTGGGCAATCAATGCTGGTAATGGTTTAGGGCCGATATTAGCGCAGCCTGCAAAGCTGCAGGGGCCTGCGTTCTGGGCTTTTTTCTTTCCTGCACTCACAGGCATGGTTGGTTTTTGGGCAACGCTCTCTTTAAATATTCCTGACTTTACACGCTATGCGAAAAGTCAAAAGGCGCAAATAAACGGACAAATTATTGGCCTACCTCCCTCCATGACTTTGTTTGCATTTATTGGTGTGGTAGTAACCTCTGCCACTTTTATTATTTATGGTGAAACCATCTGGGATCCTGTGGTATTGGCCGGAAAATTTGAAAACAAATTATTGGTTAGCATTGCGATGATCGCAGTTGCCATTTCCACATTGGCAACTAATATTGCGGCAAACATTGTCAGCCCGGCAAATGATTTTTCAAACCTATCTCCCAAAAAAATAAATTTCAGAACAGGGGGATACATAACTGGTGTGATTGGCATACTAATTTTTCCATGGAAACTGATTGCAGATCCCAACGGATATATTTTTACCTGGCTCATTGCTTACTCAAGCTTACTTGGCCCAGTGGGAGGTATTATGATTGCGGATTATTATTTTATCCGCAAACAAAACTTAGTTGTTGATGATCTATACCAACATAAAGGTATTTATGGTTTTAGAAACGGTTTTAATTCAGCGGCGATAATCGCATTGTTGGTTGGCATTGTTCCAAACATTCCCGGATTCCTGTTACAGATTAAACTGGTTTCTTCAACAGCATTCCCTGTTTGGATATCAGATTTGTATCATTATGCATGGTTTGTTGGCTTTTTTCTAAGTGGTATTGTTTATATGTGGTTGATGCGGAATTCTAAGACAGGAATTGTAAATTTGGATAACCAGAAATTGTAGGTCATGTCGATATTAATTAAGAATGCAAGTATTATTGGTGCATCTGAAAATTATACAGGTGATATTTTCATCCAGGGTGAAAGTATTGTTGCCATTGGAAAGAATCTTGATATTCAAGCTGATAAAATAATTGATGCAACAGGTTTATTAGCTTTCCCGGGTTGTATAGATCCACATGTACATCTGGAAATGCCCTTCATGGGCACTTTTAGCAGCGATAATTACGAAACCGGTACCCGTGCTGCTTTGCACGGTGGTACTACAACGGTAATTGATTTTATTTTACAGAGACAAGGCCATTCATTATACGAAGCATTTAATGAATGGAGCAGCCGTGCCACCAATAATTGTGTCGGTGATTACAGTTTTCATATGGCGGTCACCGATTTTAATGAAAACACCTGCAAAGAAATTATTGATTTGGTAGAGAAAGAAGGCATTACTTCTTTTAAAGTTTTTATGGCCTATAAAGGAGCTTTGATGATTGACGATCGGCAGATGATGGAATTGATGAATGAAGTAAAAGCAAGAGGGGGAATGGTAATTGTTCATGCCACAAACGGTGATGTAATTGATGGATTGATCGCAAAAAATAAGTCCGAAGGGAATTTGGCACCATTGTATCATTACTTGTCTCAACCGGAAGTAACCGAAGCCGAAGCTTCAGAACGATTTGCTTCGATAGCTGGCTATACCGGTTGTCCTGGATACATCGTACACATGACTTGCGAAGGCGCTTTAAATGCAGTTAGAGATAATAACCGATTGAATCAAAAAGTATTTGCCGAAACCTGTATTCAATATTTATTATTGGATGCATCTTTATACGAGCAAAATTTTGAAGGAGCCAAATGGGTGATGAGTCCACCTTTAAGAGAAAAGAAAGACCAGGAGGCTTTGTGGGCCGGCATTAACCAGGGATTGATACAAGTGGTTGCCACAGATCATTGTCCATTTAAATGGGAACAAAAATTAATGGGCAAAGATGATTTTTCAAAAATACCTAACGGGCATCCAGCCATTGAGCATCGTGTTGAATTATTATACAGCGAAGGTGTAAGAAAGGGAAGAATTACTTTGAATAAGTTTGTTGAAGTGTTGTCAACTAATCCTGCAAAAATATTCGGGATGTTTCCTCGGAAGGGTTGCATAGCACCAGGATCAGATGCTGATATTGTTTTGTTCGATCCAATGAAAGAGCATACGATCAGTGCTTCAACTCATCACATGAATACCGATTATTCTGGTTATGAAGGCTGGAAACTTACGGGAAAAACAAAAACTGTTTTACTAAGAGGGCAAGTGGTGATTAATGACGGGAAATGTTTGGTTGAGAAAGGGAACGGGAATTTCATTAAAAGAAATAAAGTTGAAGGTAAAATATAACTAAACCACTAAGACACAAAGGCACGAAGGCTCACTATGACTTTGTGCTACTTAGTGCCCTTCGTGTCTTTGTGGTAAAAAAATAAAAAAAACAATATGCCAAGAATTATTAAATCAGGGTTAATCCAAATGAGTCTTCCAAAAACAGAAGGCGAAGGAACCATTCCGGAAATTGTAAATGCGATGGTTGAAAAACACTTACCATTGATTGACGAAGCCGGCAAGCAAGGTGTGCAGATTCTTTGCTTACAGGAAATTTTCAACACACCATATTTCTGTCCAGGGCAGGATAAAGCCTGGTACGAAAGTGCAGAGTCAGTGCCCGGGCCAACAACGGACTTGATGGCAACTTATGCCAAAAAGTATAACATGGTCATCATCGTGCCCATTTATGAAAAAGAGCAGGCCGGTGTTTTATACAATACCGCTGCAGTGATTGATGCGGATGGTACTTATTTAGGTAAGTATCGTAAAAATCATATTCCGCATACAAGCGGTTTCTGGGAAAAGTTTTTCTTTAAGCCCGGAAACCTTGGCTATCCGGTGTTTCAAACAAAATACGCCAAAGTGGGTGTGTACATTTGTTACGACCGTCACTTTCCTGATGGAGCAAGATGCCTTGGGTTAAATGGTGCTGAGATCGTTTACAATCCTTCTGCAACTGTTGCAGGCCTATCTCAATATTTATGGAAATTGGAGCAGCCTGCGCATGCAGCAGCAAACGGATATTTTATGGGTTGTATTAACCGTGTTGGTGAAGAAAAGCCCTGGAACCTCGGTAAGTTTTATGGCAGCAGTTATTTTGTTGACCCAAGGGGACAAATATTTGCACAGGCCAGCGAAGACAAGGATGAACTGCTGGTTGCAGAATTTGACCTGGATATGATTGAAGAAGTGAGAAGTGTGTGGCAGTTTTTTAGGGATAGAAGGCCGGAGACTTATGGTAAATTAACAGAACTCTAATCAAGAATTAATGATTCAGAATAACAGATTATCCAAAGAGGAATACGCCGAAAACTTCAGCGACATTCACCCGCCGTTTGAAACGCAGGATGCCGCATTGGTGGAAGCCAATCGATGTCTGTTTTGTTATGATGCACCTTGTATGAAGAGTTGTCCTACAAGTATTGATGTGCCCAAATTTATTAAACAGATTGCAACAGAAAATATAAGGGGTTCAGCACATACCATTTTTGTAAGCAATATTATGGGAGCCGGTTGCAGCAAGGTTTGCCCAGTAGAAAAATTGTGTGAAGGAGCCTGTGTGTATAATTTTATGGAAGAAGCGCCCATCTCAATTGCAAGACTGCAACGCTACTCTACTGAAAAAGCAATGACGGCAAACTGGCAGCTTTTCAAAAGAAAAGAAACAACAGGTAAAAAAGTAGCGATAGTTGGTGCAGGCCCGGCGGGATTAAGTTGTGCTCATGTATTATCAAGGGAAGGAGTTGACATAACCATTTTTGAAAAGGAGGCAAAAGGCGGCGGATTGATGACTTACGGTATTGCTGCTTATAAGGTAACGCCTGAGTTTTGTGAAGAAGAAGTAAATTATATTTTAGCCATTGGTGGAATAGAAATAAAATACAATCAGGAATTAGGACAAAATATTTCATTAGCAGAATTGCAAAGAGATTTTGATGCCGTTTATCTAGGCATAGGTGTTGGACTTGCAAGACAATTGGATATACCAGGAGAAGAACTTGAAGGAGTGGAAGATGCCATTAAATTCATTTATGATATTCGGGACAAGGGTTTTGATAAAGTAGCTATAGGCGACAATGTGGTAGTAATTGGAATGGGAATGACCGCTATTGATGCAGCAACACAAGCGAAACGTCTGGGTGCTAAAAAAGTGACGATGGTTTACCGCCGCACAGAAAATGAAAAACCCTGTACACAGGTTGAACTTGATATTGCCAAACTGGACGGTTGCGAAATTATCTGGTTGGCTTCACCAAAAGAAATTATTGGTGAGGACGGAAAAGTAAAACAACTGATTTGCAGTAAAATGAAATTGGGTGAGGAAGACGCCAGTGGAAGAAGAAGCCCTGTTGATACGGGTGAGACATTTACGTTGGATGTTGACATGGTAATTAAAGCGGCAGGGCAAATGCCTTTTGAAGAACTTGTAAAAAATTATCAAATAGATAATAAGTACGGCAAGATTAAAATTGAAAATGAAGCAACAAATATAACAGGAGTTTTTGCCGGCGGTGATTGTGTGAATGGTGGTAAAGAAGTGGTGGATGCTGTTCAGGCTGGAAAAGATGGGGCTGCAGCAATTTTAAAATATCTCAACTTATAGAAATGGCAGACATATCGTCAAATTTTCTCGGTATAAAATCTCCCAACCCATTTTGGTTGGCGAGTGCACCGCCCACCGATAAAAAAATAAATGTACTCCGTGCTTTCGAAGCAGGCTGGGGTGGTGTGGTTTGGAAAACTTTGGGCAGCCAGGTAAAGAATGTGTCCTCACGTTATTCAGCTTTGAATTTTGGTTCCAAAAAAATGATGGGGTTTAATAATATTGAACTCATTAGTGATCGCCCTCTAGATTTAAATTTGACAGAAATTGCTGAATGTTTAAAATTATTCCCCGACCGGGCAATGATTGTTTCTTTAATGGCTGATAACGATAAAAAAAGCTGGCACGAATTAATTAAAAAAGTTGAAGATACCGGTGCTCACGGACTGGAATTAAATTTTGGTTGTCCGCATGGCATGACTGAAAGAGGCATGGGCGCAGCTGTTGGACAAG
>JBBKXU010000258.1:0-3849 GCA_037969645.1 Ferruginibacter sp.
TGATGATCTTTTTATTAATATGGCTGCCACTAGTAAGAATACCCGTATTAATATTGATAAAGATACCTTTACGTTAAGTGATGCACCCAAAACATGGGCCGCCTGGATAAAGCAAAAGAACAGGCACTACAGTACCGGAGAATATTACAAACCAGTTCACAAATTTTTACTTGGCTTATATACTTTTTCTGATTTTTTATTTTACCCGCTGCTGGCTGCATCGATTGTATTGTTTAGTTGGAAACTGGCGCTAATAGTTTTTGGAGTACGATTTTTAATACAGGCAATTGTTTTATACCCTTGTATGAAAAAACTGAACGAACTGGCCATGTATCCCTGGTTTTTATTTATTGACATCTGGATGTTTTTCTATTACTTGATATTTGGGGTGGCTGTGTTTAAGAGAACGAAGAAGGGATGGAAGTAACCCCTCGTCTTTCCTCATCCCAAGGACTAGGGAAAACATGTAGATTTAAACGAAGAAGATTTTTTATTTGATATGGAATTGATACAAAAATATTTTACTGAATTTTCGCCAAAGCAAATTGAACAGTTTGCTGCGCTTAAGGAATTATATGCCGACTGGAATTCGAAAATAAATGTGATATCCCGGAAGGACATGGAAAATTTTTATGAACACCATGTTTTGCATTCATTGGCCATTGCTACAAATTTTGAATTTGCCAAAGGCATGCAGGTAATGGACCTTGGATGTGGTGGCGGATTTCCGGGCATTCCTTTGGCTATCATGTTTCCCGAAACAAATTTTCATTTGGTTGACAGCATTAATAAAAAACTGAAAGTAGTTGCCGAAATTGCATCGGCCATCGGTTTACAAAATCTAACTACACAACATTCCCGTGCCGAAGAAATTAAGAACAGAAAGTTTGATGTGGTAGTTTCAAGAGCCGTTGCACCATTAAAAGATTTGTGGCATTGGAGCAAGCCACTCATTCAAAAACGAAAAAATGATACTTCTCAGCTTCCAAACGGACTTATTTGCCTTAAAGGCGGCGATTTAACCACCGAAATATTTGAAAGTGGTTGCAAACCAATGGTTTGGGAGATTGAAAAGATATTTCACCTGAATTTTTTTAAAGACAAGTATCTCTTATATGTTCCTGTCAGGTAACCAAAAAACTACCACTTTGAGGTATTGTTAAAGCAATATAATTGTTCCAATTTTGTAAGATGATGAATAGATCAGTAGCAATAGTAGAAGATAATAACGATATCCGCCAGGCCTTGGAACAAATAATAGAATCATCTGATGATTTTACGCTAGCCGGTTCCTGCACTACAGGTGAAGAAGCGCTTGTAAAATTACCCATTCTAAATCCCAAAGTTGTATTAACAGATATTGGCCTTGGAGATGGCATAAATGGCATTGAAGTGGTGAGAGAATTAAAACACAGCAATCCAGAAATATTATTCATGATGTGTACCATATATGAAGAGGATGAAAAAATATTTGAAGCATTAAGAGCCGGCGCCAGCGGATATATCCTGAAAAAAACACAACCAGCCAAGCTTTTAGAAGGTATTACAGAATTAATACAGGGTGGTGCACCCATGAGCAGCCAGATAGCCAGTAAAGTAGTTGCTGCTTTTCAAAATAAATCAATTGCAACAAATGTAGGCTCGGCGCTGGATGTATTATCAAGAAGAGAAAATGAAATTCTGGAGATGTTATCAACCGGGCTTTTGTACAAAGAAATATCAGATAAACTGTCAATTACCACAGAAACAGTACGAAAGCATGTTTACCATATTTATGAGAAATTACATGTAAGTAACCGGGTAGAAGCAGTTAATAAATATTTTGGACGGTAGAGACAAACAATCGAGCAGGCACAATAAATAAACCCCGGAAAATTCCGGGGTTTATTATTATAAAAACTTCCAAAGCCAAACATCGGTTTGTGGTGTATCTCCTATCGGAAAATCATGGGTATGTCCCGAAAATTCGAACCCATACTTTTCGTAAAATCTTTGTGCCCTTACATTATGCTCCCAAACGCCGAGCCACACTACTTCATATTTGTTTTCGGTAGCAAAAGCTAAAATAAAATCCATCAGTTGCTGTGCAATGCCTTTGCCATGAAACTCCTTCTGCACATAAATTCTTTTTAACTCAAGCGCCTTCCATTTTTTTATTAAAGGGAAGTTGTTATAATCTTCCTTAAAATGTAAGTATGCAACAGGACTTCCTTCTGATTCTGCAAAAAAGCAAAAAGTCTCTTCATCCATTAACTCTTTCCCTAATTGTTCTTCGTTGTAAAATTCGTCAAGAAAAGAACGCATATCTTCTTCAGAACATGTTCCGGTAAACGTATCGTAAAATGTTTGCCGGGCAATTACTGATAAAGCTGATGCGTCGTCAATAGTAACTCTACGAATACTAATTTCCATTCTTTTGCTCTTTAATCAGATCAAGCTACCAGTTCAGTTCCAATACATTATTTTTTCTTTCTACGTCTGCCATCCTTTTCGACGGATCAATATCTACAACTTTTATATCAGTAAGCCTGCGTTTAAATTCTACAATATATGTTGGGTGTGTCCATTTCCACGCTTCGAGTATTTCACGTTTTTGTTCTTTGTTTTCATTAGGTTTATTCCCAAACATTAAATTCAAAGGCACATAAAACATTTCAGTACTGCCGTCTTTAAAAGTCAATTGTAAATCAATCGGCATTGGCATATGGCCAATTCTTTTCAATCTTATTTTAGATACACCACCTTCTTCCCACAGGCTGTCAATCTTATAATCAATAGTCTTTGTTGTGTTAATCCAGTATTCTTTATACCAGTCTAATTGAATACCACTAACATCTTCTGCTATTCTTATAAAATCATTTGCATTAGGATGTTTAAATCGCCATTGACGGTAATATTCCAATAAAATTTTATCCCTTACTTCGCCACCAACTATATAACCAAGCTGTTCCATAAACACTTCGCCTTTTGAATAAGCCGCTGTGCTGTAACCATAATTTGAATTGTAGTGATCGGCATGAGTGGTCATCGGCTCTTCAAAATTGCTACTTGCGAGGTTATAATAACTGAAATAAGCTGCACTATGATCCTCCGGCGTATTTTCCACAATCTCAGCTAAGTTCTTATTATTAGGACTTCTCTGCAACGCTTCTCTGTATCCCTGCAATGAAGATTTTCCATTATAGTACTTAGATACCAAATCTTCGGCATAACTGGTAAAACCCTCATCCATCCAAGCATACATACTTTCGTTGGTACCCAACATCATCTGGTACCAGCTGTGCATCCACTCATGAAAAACGGTACCAAGGCCGGGGCCAACTAATAGCGTAGCCATCGGATATTCCATACCTCCATCGCCTCCCTGTATAAATGAATATTGAGGGTATGGATATTTTCCAAAGTTTTTTTCAATAAAAGGCAATGCCTTTGCCGCTGCAGTTAAAACTGTTGCCCAGGCAGAATCGTTCTTTGCGTCATTCTCTTTATAATTATAAATAGAATGCAAAGTTGGACCTCCATTTGGCATTTTATAACTCAGATGCTTGTACTCCGGATCGGCACACCAAACAAAATCATGAATATTTTCGCCAACAAAATGCCAGCTACGTTTTGCAGTGTTAATTGGTTTTAACTCGGTACCTGGTGCATCATAGCCCCAACCAATTTCATTGGCATTTTTCAAAACGCCCGTTCCACCAATTTTGTAGCTTTTGTCAATATTGATGGTAACATCAAAATCGCCCCAAACACCGTAAAATTCTCTGGCGATATATGGTGTAGGATGCCAGCCTTCATAATCGTATTCACACATTTTAGGATACCATTGGCTCATACTTAACCTTACAC
>JBBKXU010000259.1:0-6718 GCA_037969645.1 Ferruginibacter sp.
AGCGTTTGCAAAATTGTATTTGCATAATCCATGAACTTATCGCTGATGGGCAGAATTTTAACCTGCAGCGGCGCCAGCCAGGTCGGGAATTTTCCGGCATAATGTTCCAGTAAAAACCCAATAAACCGCTCATGCGTTCCTAAGGGGGCTCTGTGAATGATCAATGGCGTTTCCAACTCGTTATTCTGATTGGTGAATCCAAGATTGAAACGTTTTCCCTGTGCAAAATCAACCTGGTTGGTTGCCAGGGTAAACTCACGGCCAATGGCACTCCAAATCTGCACGTCAATTTTAGGGCCATAAAATGCACCCTCATCTTTTACTTCTATGTATGGAATATTCGATTCAATCAACACTTGCCTAACCATATCCTCAGTCTCTAACCACAGTTCGGGTTCGTCTACATATTTTTTGCCCAGTTTTTCAGGATCATGTAAACTCAAACGCATTACATACTTATCAATTCCGAAAATCTTAAAATAATTTACATACAGCTCGTTTACCGCTCTGAACTCATCGGCAAACTGCTCCCTTGTGCAATAAATATGGGCGTCATTCATGTGCAGACAACGTACCCTCATCAACCCAAATAATTCGCCGCTTTGCTCGTAACGATAGCAGGTTCCGTACTCTGCAAGTCTTAAAGGCATGTCTTTATAGCTGCGTTGCTCGGCATCAAATATTTTATGGTGATGCGGACAATTCATAGCCCTTAAATAATACTTTGTACCATCCAGTTCCATTGGCGGATACATGCTGTCTTCGTAATATGGCAAGTGACCGCTTGTTAAATACAAACTTTCTTTTGCAATATGCGGCGTTACCACTCTTTTATATCCCTGGGCCTGCTCTGTTTTTTTAGCAAGATTTTCCAGCTCCTCAATAATAATGGTTCCATTAGGCATCCACAATGCAAGCCCCTGGCCCACCTGATCATCAAAAGTAAAAATCCCCATCTCTTTACCCAACTTACGGTGATCCCTTTTTTTAGCCTCTTCCAACATTAAAACATATTCATCCAATTCGGCTTGTGCCGGAAAGGTTATACCGTAAATGCGGGTAAGTTGTTTGTTTTTTTCATCTCCTTTCCAATACGCACCTGCAATGCTGGTAAGCTTAATGGCTTTAATAAAACCGGTATTTGGGATATGAGGGCCCCGGCACAAATCGGTAAATCCACCTTGAGTATAAAAAGTTATTTCTCCATCAGTCAATCCACTCAGTAGGTCAAGTTTATACTCGTCTCCTTTTTCGGTAAAATATTGAGTGGCTTCGGCTTTCGGCATCGCCTTACGGATAAACAGGTTTTTCTGCTTTGCCAGTTCATTCATCTTCTTTTCTAATTGGGCCAAATCGTCCTCAGTAATCTTTGCATCGCCTAAATCCATATCATAATAAAAACCTTTATCTATGGCCGGACCAACCCAGAATTTTACTCCTGGAAAACCTGCTTCAACAGCTTCGGCCATTAAATGCGCCGATGAATGCCAGAAAGTGGCTTTACCATCGTTATCATCCCAAGTGAGTAATTTAAGCGACGCATCGGTATTAATTGGGCGATGTGCATCCCATACTTCTCCATTAATATTGGCCGCCAAAACTTTTCTTGCCAATCCTTCGCTTATTGATTTTGCTATATCAAAAGCAGAAGCGCCTGCTTCATACTCTCTTACTGCCCCATCGGGTAATGTTATCTTTATCATATCTTTATACACAAACTTTTGCGGCTTGCAGGTTGCAAATTTAACGAAGTATTAGCTATGGAAAAATTTATCTAAAATATCTTTGCAAGGATGAAGAAATTTGTACACTTATTATTGTTTGTTTTTTTTGGCTCCCAATTATCTGCTCAAAACTTTACCGGGCAATGGAAAGGCGAATTTATTGATAACAGTGAGGCATTTGTTGGCTGGGGCGGCGACCGTTGCGAATATGTGCTCGAAATAGAATGCAGGGGAACCAAGGTTACCGGCTATTCTTACACTTATTTCAGCGATGGCGGAAAAAAGTACTACACGATATGCAAACTGACAGGAACCCTTAATAAAGCTGGGAAATATATTGAAGTGAGGGAAACAGAAAGAACAAAGACAAATGTGCCTTTAACAATTCGCAACTGTTTTCAAATACACCGTTTAAAATATACACAGCTGGATGAAGACCAGACGCTGGAAGGCACTTGGGTACCAGTTCCTAACCAACAGGGCGATTGTGGTTTTGGAACAACCGTTTTATCACGGAGAATGTTGCAAAAAAACCCTTCCTATTACAATAATACAATCACTAAAAAAACGCCGAAGAAAACAACAGCACCAGTTGTTAAAACGCAGCCTAAAAAAACTACCCCACCTCCAGTGGTAAAAGTTGAACCGGAGAAAAAAATACCAGCACCGGTAGTTAGGGCCGACGTAAAGAAAATTGACGAGCCAAAAGCTGTTATTATTGAACCGGAGAAAAAAACAACTCCCGAAACCAAGACAGAGATTGTTACTAATAATTTACCTACACCACAACCCGTAAAAACAGAAGTTGCCGAAAAGAAATCAAATTACCCTGTGTATGAAAAAAGAAGCAGCGACCTGTTGAAAACCATTGAGATAGATAGTGCCAGTTTTACCGTAGCGCTATACGACAATGGAGAAATTGACGGAGACAGTATTTCCCTGTTTTTTAACGGAAAACTAATATTATCTCATAAGCGCCTTAGCGATAAAGCATTGACACTCACGCTGCAAGTAGATGAAAAAAGGGATGTAAATGAGCTAATCATGTACGCCGAAAATCTTGGAGTTATACCTCCAAATACTGCCCTGATGGTTGTAAATGACGGAGAAAACCGCTATGAAGTGCGTATTTCATCCGACCTGCAAAAAAGCGGTGTAATCCGTTTTATACATAAACCCAAAATAAAACAATAAAACAACCGGCAATTCGTTATCATTTCAACCAATATTCAAATGAAATGAAAACCAATTTTACCAGCCTGATTTTGCTTGTAGGCATGTTTTCTCTTATTTCCATTGTAAATTCCTGTGCTAAGCCAGATAATAGTGCCAATTTACCTAAAGAACAACAGGTTGTAGGTAGATGGTGGATTGGCCGGGTTCAGCTTAGAATTTATGTAAACGGGGTATTTATAAAAGATACAATTGTAAAACCAACGCCTAAACCCCAAAATTTTGTGCGATTTGAAGCAGATGGAGGTTTTGAATACAGATATAACAGCGACAAGTCTGATACGGGAACCTATGAGTTCGGCAGTGCTTCAAAACTGATTACCAACTCATCCCCAAAAACTTACAACTGGACCATGCTTACCTTAACAAATGTGTTGTTCACAGTAGTGTCTAAGGATCCAGACCCGGATTATCCCGGCGCATTGGTTGAACGCTATCAAACCTTTGAACGTTTTTAAACTTTTAAACGCTAACCCTCAATAATAATTATTATTTAAAGCATTCCACAAACAGGGATGCTTTTTTATGTCTAAAACTTTACGTTCCAGGTAATGGCGGGTATTACGGGAAACAGAGAAACCTGTTTGGCCTGTATCTCCAGGGTGCCGTTTAGCGGGCTGCCGCTTTGATCAAAATAAACGAAGTATGGATTTTTACGGTTGTATGCGTTGTAAACGCTGAATACCCATTCACTTTTCCACTTGCGTTTTAAGTTCTTCTTCGGTGTCAGGATGGCTGCAAAATCAAACCGATGGTACGATGGCAGCCTGTATTCGTTTATGCGACTGTACTCCTGTGTAAGTATGCCGCCAACAATATAAAACCGTTGTGGTAAGGTTGCCGCATTACCTGTACCATAAACAAATGTGGCAGATAGTTTCCATTTTTTATTGAGTTCGTACATAGCCACCACGCTCATATCATTACGGCGGTCGTATTTGGCCGGATATTTTTCTCCAAAATTCAAGGCCGGAAATTTGCGCCAGGTCCAGCTCAATGTATAACCAAGCCAGCCAGTTAAGCGGCCCTTAGTTTTATTAATGAAAAACTCAGCTCCATAACTCCAACCTTTTCCAAACGTAAAAGAGTTTTCGGTATCATCCAGTCCGGTTGGTGTATAACCTTCTTCATATTCCACCTGGTTCTGCATCTGCTTATAGTATAGTTCCACAGAGGTTTCATACATATTGTCCTTAAAATTTTTAAACAAACCGGCAGCATATAACCAACTTATCTGAGGTTTTACTTTATAAGTACTTGGCACCCAAATATCAGTTGGCAAGGTAGTTCCGGCATTACTTACCAGGTGTATGTATTGCATGTTGCGGGTAACAGATGTTTTAATGGAGGTTTCATCGTTTAGCGCATAACGCAGGGTGAGGCGGGGTTCCAGACCACCATAAGTTTTTACAGCCCCTCCTCTTCCAAAAACCGTACTGTCTAACCTATTTCCATTATCATCGGTTTGATAAATTTTATACGGCCCGGTTTGTTGAAACCAACTATATCTCAGCCCTGCATGCACTTTTATTTTTTCATTAATTTCCCAATCATCCTGCAAGTAAACAGCGGCTTCGTGCCCGTATTTTATTTGTGCGTTGTTGGGTTTAAAAACGGTAGAGTCTTGCCTGCCACTTACTACCGAAGGCGTAAATTTGTGGTAAGTATAAATGCCGCCAAATTTAATTTTATGGCCAGTGTATGGATACAAGTCAAAATCCTGCTTCAAACTTAAATCACGAATTCCTGAAGCAAGTTTTATTTCAAAGTCGTTTTGCAGGGCATTAAAACTGAAGTTATAATCGTTGTAAACAGCCGTGGTGTTGCCAAAAAGCTTTTTGTTAAACACATGGTTCCAACGTAAAGTACCCGTGGCATTTCCCCAGGGAATATTAATTTTTAAACTTTGCTTGCCATTTGTAAAATCAAAAACATCACGTCCAAAATAACCGCTCAGGTAAACACGGTCTTTGTCTGAAAAAATATAGTTGACTTTCGCATTTAAATCATAAAAATAATATCCGCTGCCTTTAAACTGGCTTTCGGAGCTGATGAAGGGCTTTGTAAGCGCATCAATATAAGTACGCCTTGCAGAAACAATAAATGATGATTTATTTTTTTTGATGGGCCCCTGCACCGAAAGCCTGGATGCTATTACACCCAGCCCTGCATCAACCTGCAATTTTTGATTATTGCCTTCTTTCATCGAAACATCCAGCACACTTGACAGTCTGCCGCCGTACTGTGCCGGCATACCGCCCTTTATAAGTGTAACATTTTTAATGGCATCGGCATTAAAGATGGAGAAAAACCCAAATAGATGGCCGGTATTGTATACCGGTGCATCATCCAGTAAAATTAAATTCTGATCAGGCCCTCCTCCCCTCACATAAATCCCAGCACTACCCTCTCCAGCATTTCGTACACCCGGTAAAAGCTGTACCGTCTTCAACAGATCCACTTCGCCCAAAAAAGCAGGAATAGATTTTATCTGCTCCATAGGCAACGTTATCATTCCCATCTGAGCATTCTTAACGTTAGCATCTCTTTTTTTAGTAGTTAAAACCACTTCCTCTGCCAGGTATGCTTTGGGAATTACGTCAAAATTTATTTTGGTATCGGCTTTCAAATCTATTTCAACAGCTTTATAGCGATACCCAACAAATGAGCAAATCAGTATATATTTTCCTTCATCAAGTGTGATGGAATAGAAGCCATAGAGGTTGCTGCTGATTCCCCTGGATTGTCCCTCTACTGTAATAGCAGCGCCAATAAGCGTTTCGCCATTCAGCGAATCCTTAATATATCCACTGATGGTATATTTATTTTGTGCAACGGCGGGTAACGCAAACAACATTAACAGGAAAACGGCAACAATTATTTTCATAGTTACATTATCTTAATCCGGCTTTCTTTATCTATAAAGAAAAACTCATTTTTGCATAATGGTGTCTTTTACCATTCCACAATTCAACATGGTTCCTCTGTACTTCGGATGATTTTTTCCGAGATAGGGATTTACAACTTTACGCGTTTTACTTACCCAGTTTGCTCCCTTGTCGCCATCAAAAGCCATCGGGCAATTTTGCCAGTACATTTTTTCTCCTTCATAATTTATGGTGTTAAAAAAAGAAGGAAACAGGTTTTCTGATACCGTGCTGAAATCACGCCGCATTTCGGTGATGTCGGTTTGAATTAACAGCGATTCCGCATTTAACTTTATACTGTTAAAATTAAACATGGCCAGATCGTAAATAGTAACGGTATCTTTTTTCAATTCATCCATGGGAATACTGTCCATAAGTTGAATAAATTTTCTACAGCTTTCCTTAACTTTTGCTGTATCTGCATCTACAAAAGCCGCAGACATATCAAAATATGCTTCCATGGCTGTGGTAACTGCTCCATTAAAAGCATCCGAGTGCTTTTTTAAGGCAATAGGTTCCTGCTTGGCGCCGCTATTTCCGCCACTTGCCTGGCTAAATTTATACCAGTAAAAGCCAGCTATAGCCAGAACAACAATCAATAAAGCCAAAAGTATCTTCTTCATATAATCTCATTTTTACAAATCTAACAACTCACTAAATAAATTAGGGCTATTACGCTAACAATTTTTGATATTATAACAGTAATTGCCGTTTAAGGTTCGATTATCGTTATTTTTGCCGCTTATTAAACCCGTTTCGGAAATTTATTATGCTTTTAGGATTACAAAATGTAACATTTGAGTTTGGTGCAAGAACAATTGTAGAAGATGCAAC